>NZ_WKFA01000023.1:0-86621 GCF_021605325.1 Pseudomonas sp. PA-7-1E | reverse complement strand
TGCGGGTTTGTTTGCGCTTACCGGCGTACTCGGCGTCAGCGAAGGTCATCTGCTTCATGGGGAAACTCAGCGGGTGGAATCCGGGTATTTTGCCAAAATCTGGAAGTCTTCTTCAGAGTTTCCCTAAACAAACGGTGGCAGCCGTAAGCAGTTAGTCCACCGGTCGCTTGGAACCCGGCGCACACGAGGGTGTGCTGCGCACAGCTACCATAAGATGCAGGCGATGGGGATCCTTTGCGCAGCAATCCGATGCAAACATTATGCGCCAACAACTGTCTCTTTTAAGTTGACAGTAAGACTCCTTCCACCCGATTTATCCCTCGTCACCCACCCATTAATCTGTGCCCATGTTGAACGCAACGCCCAACCAACCTAAACAAAAAAGGATTCAACCATGAGCACTGCAACCTACAACCGCTTGAACAAAGACGACGCCATTGTTCTGCTGGTCGATCACCAGACCGGCCTGATCTCCCTGGTGCAGGACTTCTCCCCCAACGAGTTCAAGAACAACGTGCTGGCTCTGGCTGACCTGGCCAAGTTCTTCAACTTGCCGACCATCCTCACCACCAGTTTCGAGCAAGGCCCTAACGGCCCGCTGGTGCCGGAGTTGAAGGAGATGTTCCCGGACGCGCCGTATATCGCTCGCCCTGGTCAGATCAATGCCTGGGACAACGAGGATTTCGTCAAGGCGATCAAGGCCACGGGGCGTAAGCAAATCATCATTGCCGGTGTGGTGACGGATGTGTGTGTGGCGTTCCCGACGTTGTCGGCGCTGGCGGAAGGGTTTGAGGTGTTTGTGGTGACGGATGCGTCGGGCACGTTCAACACCACGGTGCAGCAGGCGGCGTGGAGCCGGATGACACAGGCCGGTGCACAGTTGATGAACTGGTTCTCGGTGGCGTGTGAGTTGCACCGCGACTGGCGCAACGATATCGAAGGGCTGGGGAATTTGTTGTCCCAGCGGATTCCTAACTATCGCAATTTGATGAACAGCTACTCGGCCCTGTCTGCTCGCCAGAGCTAAGACTGCCATGCTCCGTATTGAGCCTGCCTGAAAAGGCAGGCTTTTTTATGGGCGTAGATTGAGATGCGTGTGGGTGACGCGGAGCGTCACTGGATGCATTACCACGCGGAGCATGGGAACGATCAACTTCCTTAATCCAGGATCAAGTGCGGCAGAAACCGGCTTGAGTCCTTGGTGATCAAGCTATTGTCCTCTCGCACACCTATGCCAGCGGCCTGGTCGCCAATTACCCAAGAGCCGATCAGCGTGTAGCTGTCCCCAAATTTTGGCAGCGGTGCGAACTCCTGAAGGATGAATGGCGCATCCGTGTAGGGGCCGTCTTCTTTTACGATCAGGCCGTCGGCGGTTTGTAGTTCGATGTTGGCGCCTTCCCGGGAGAAGAACGGCTTGCGCACCCAGCCTTTTGGCACGGCCTTGCCTGGGTCGGTGTCCAGGTGGGACGCGAGCAGGTTGGGGTGGCCTTGGTTGAATTCCCACAGCAGCGGCAGGATGCCTTTGTTGGAGAGGACGGATTTCCACGCGGGTTCGAAGAACTGCGTGTCGCTCTTGGCAATCGCGGCACCAAAGGGCTCGTGGAAGATGAACTCCCAGGCGTGCAGTTTGAACAGGTGGGGGATCCAGCGATCTTCAAGGTCGACGAAGCGGCCCTCGCTGGTCAGGCCGATGTCTTCGATGTCGATGTGGCGCGATTCGATGCCGACCTTTTCGGCGACCAGGCGCAGGTAGTCGGTGGTGCCTTTGTCTTCGATGGAGTCTTTCATCGAGGCGAAGTAGAACGGCTGGTTGACCTGCAGTTGGGCGAAGGCCTGGTGCAGTTTGGTGTCGATGCTATTGAACTGGTCGGCGTGCTTGGGCAGCAGGCCGCGTTCGATGCATTGTTCCAGCCAGCCCCACTGAAACGCAGCTGCTTCGTAGAGGCTGGTGGGGGTGTCGTAGTTGAGCTCCAGCAACTTGGCGGGCCCGCTGCCGTTGTAGGAGAAGTCCATGCGCCCGTACAGGTGCGGGTGGCCTTCGAGCCATGAGGTTCGGATCATGTCGTAGAACGGCGCGGGGATGCTCAGGCGTTCAAGCAGTTCTTCGCTGTGGACCACGCGGGCGACGAGGTCCATGCACATGTCATGGAGCTCGGTGGTCGGGTCTTCGAGGTCGCGCTCGATTTGTTTGAGCGTGAACTGGTAGTACGCGCTTTCGTCCCAGTAAGGTTCGTCGTCGATGGTATGGAACAGGAAGCCAAGACTCTCGGCTGTGTGTTTCCAGTCATGACGCTCTGCGCATTGGATCTTCTTCATGGCCGGTTTCCTTAGCTGCTCGACCCGCCGCCCCAGCCGCTGCGTGCGCTGGCTTTGCTGCCGAAGCCGCCGCGGGAGGTGGCCGATGAAACCGAGCTCGACTTAGGTGAAGAGCGCAGCGTGTTGGTGTAATTGCTGCTGCCGTACCGGGCCTGATTGGAACGGCCAAAGGTCGCGCCATTGGACACGCGCTGGTTGAGCGTCGAATTACCGTAGTTGCCGCGATCATCGCGATAGCGGTACACCGGTTCCGAACGGTAGCTGTTGCGGTTGTTGCTCAGCATGTTGCCGATCAGCAAGCCGGTCAGCAGGCTGCTGGTGGAGAAGCCTGAGCCGCCGCTGCTGGCCTGAGCATTGGCCGCTTGCGCATTGGCAGCGTCGACCTGGGATTGGGTCACCTGGCCTTCGGCGGTCAGTTCGAAACCGCCCAAGCGCGGGATGAATTTGCCGGTGGAGTCTTGCTGGCACCAATCAGCGACAAAGTCGGCGTCGCAATCGGCCTGGCTGTCATACACCGGCGCAATGCGGCGATGCTCGGCCATGGCCGTCATGTAGGCGTCCGAGCAGACGTCTACCGGAAGTTTTTCATCGGCGCATTGCTGTACCGATTGGAAGTTGTACTTCTTTTGCAGGTCGTAGGTTTTTTCCGTTGGGCCACAGCCGGATATCGCCATGGCGACCGACGCTGCCAGCGACAGCTGGACGTACTTGCTTCGTTTCATCGGGAGCTCCGTGGGCAATCAGTTCGAGGTGGGCGTCATGCACGCGGCATTCAGCATGCCGACGCTGATGGCCACCGCGGCCACGTAGATACCGGCCGCCAGTTCGCCCTTCTTGATGCGCTCGGACGTGCCTTTGAGCACCAGGCTGGTCAGCAGGAACGCCAGCAGTTGGACGACGGCGGCGATCACGGCCCAGACGATGAAGTCGAGAACGTTGATCGAGTAGGCAATCACATTGCTGGCCGGAATGGCGAAACCGACGATGGCACCGCCCAGGGCGACCGCTGCGGAGGTGTTGCCCGCACGGATCAGTTCGAACTCCTTGTGCGGGGTGATGCGGGTGTAGATGAACTGGAACAGCGCGAACAGTACCGCAGCCCCCAGGATGTAGAGGACAAAGCCGAGCACCGCAGCTTTGTTGAGGGAGATGGAGAGTGCTTCTAGCATGGACGGCTTCCTTTTTTTAGAGCGTAGTCAGGTCGGTGGTGTACAGCGAAATGCCCAGGGATGTGCTCAGGCTGATGGTGCCTTCGGCATCTTCTTCGACGGAGAACAGCAGGAACTCTCGACGGTCGGTCAGGCCGGTGTCGCGGGCGTATAGCATCGAACGGTGCTCGACGCTGTAGGTGGCTTCTGGGCTGGTGACCTGTTCGCTCATCGCCACCAATTCGGTCTGGCCGTCCTCGCTGCCCCACTCCCGGAAGTACTCGACGCCGTCGTGGATGTAGGTCGGCAGCCCGATCAGGCTCTGTGGGCCCGCCAGCCTGCGCAGTTCCGCTTCACTGCTGATGGTGACGTAGCTGAGGTAGTTGAACAGAATCACTGACTCGACCTGGCCCGCTATCTGGCCGGTGGTGTGCACCTGCAACCAATAATCTTCGTCGTTCATGTAATAGCGCGACAGCCAGGTGGACTGGCCAAGATCGATGGTGCCATTGCTCCAGATTTCCTGGGAGCCGGGGATCACCACGTTGGTTTTTTCATCGAGCAGCAATTTCAGGGTCGTGTCAAACATCACGCCCTTGCCCGGCGCCAGGCCCAAAGGACCGGTAGCAGGCAGGCTTGGGCTGGCGGTTCGGCTCGAGTCGGTAGTGGCTTTTGGGGCCTCAAGCCCCATCAACTGTTTAAGCCATCCCATGGGAGATTTCCTTAAGGCGAGTGGAAGCGATGTAGAAGAGTTCGCCGCCTTTGACCTCTGTGGCACTGGGCGGGTTGATCGACGGCTGCTGAACACCTTTGGCGCGATAGCCAATGAGGGTGGCGTTGTGGCGCTCCTTCATCTGCGTGTACAGCTCGCCGAACGTTGCCTCAAAGGCGTCGGGTAATTTCATCAGGTACTGGGTGGCGCCCTGCCCCACGCACAGCAACTCATTGATGACCACCGACGAGCCCGGATCCTGAGAGGCGCGCACCAGCATTTCGATAGCCATGCTGGACGTGCATTCCAGGCGCGGGGCGTAGGAGCTGGCCAGTGCAGCGATTTCACTTTCGTTGAAGTGGGCGACCACATGCCCGACGGGGCTCAGTTGATTCACCGCCAGCACGGTGGCCAGCGTCAGGTCATCAGACGGGGTTCGCACCAGCACACGCTCGGCACCGGGCACACCGGCACGCAGCAACAGTGCGGTGGAAGACAGGCTTTCGCCGCGGATGAACGCTGCTTTGCCCGGCATCGGATTTTCTTCAAGGCTGCAATCGCAGATCACGATCAGGTTGTCGTTCGAGGTTTCGTCTTGCAGCAACAATTCAATCACCCGCTCGCTGGACGCGCCCTCCCAGCCGATCAGCACGGTATGGCCGACCTTGCCGGTGAAATCACCTTTGCCCTTCATGCCTTTTCTCCATGCATCGATAACACTGCTGGTGGTTTTGCCGATGGCGGCCGTGAGCAGCGCAATGCCCCCGAGCATGACCCAGGTCGCCACGAAAATTCGTCCCGCCGAGGTCTGCGGCGCGAGGTCGCCATAGCCGACGGTGAGTGTGGTGGTGAGGTAGAAGTAGATAAACGTGGCGGGAGCGGTGAGGTGTTGTTCGCCCAGCAACACCAGGCCCAGGTAAGCCGTGCTCAGGTGGACACCCAAGGCAACGATCAGCCCTGCCCAACCGAAGCGGTGAAAGAGGGACGAGGCGTACATGCGTAACAGTAGGAAAATCGACATTTGGCCCCTGGCTCCCTGGGTGCTTGAATCCTGACGACAGCATCGCCTCGGCGTCTGGATGCTCAAGTGCGTTCACCCGGCATTAAACCCGCTGCGCGGCGTGGATAGAAGTACCTTGGCTGCAATAAATCCGGCGAGCGCACCAAACAGATGCCCTTCGAAGGAAACGCCCTGCCGCGGAAGGAAGCCCACGACCAGTCCGCCATACAGCAAAGCCACGACAGCGGCTGTTAGCAAATTGCCCCAGCTTCTGTGAAACCAGGCGCGAGACAGCAGATAGGCCCATAGCCCGAACACCCAACCGCTGGCGCCGACGTGTACGCCCGAAAAACCAAACAGCCAGACCAACAAGCCGCCCAGCAGAATGATGATGGCGCTGACGGCGATGAACCGGTTGACCCCTTCGATGATGACCAGAGAACCCAGGATCACAAAGGCAATCAGGTTGGCGCTCAGGTGGGCGAAGGAGGCGTGCAAAAACGGCGAGGAGAGGATGCCGAACAGACCCTGCACCGTTCTCGGGATTAGCCCGAATGCCATGAGGCTGTAACCGGTCGCCACATTGAGCAGTTGCAGCGCGACCATGAAGAGGGCCAGGCCTGCGATTGTCTTGAAACCCTTCAAGGCGTTCATCCTGACCTCAACATACAAAAGAAAGGCACTGCGACTGTGGCGAGGGAGCTTGCTCCCGCTGGGGCGCAAAGCGGCCCCAAAAACAGGACTGCTGCGCAGCCCAGCGGGAGCAAGCTCCCTCCCCACAGAGTTGCAGGCTTAACTGACCTGCGTTGATTACTCAGCCGACTTTTGCTTCAGACGCTCCAGAATCGCATTGGCACTGCCTTCGTTCGGCGTGATGCCGGCATCGCGCAGTTTGCGCTCCAGGTCCGTGCCCGTTGACGCATCAGCCAGCTCATCCTGAGCTTGCAGCTCAGCGGCACGTTGCTGCTGCTTGGCCTGCAAGCGGTTGAGCGTACCGACGGCGGTTTCCAGCTTGCCGTTGGCACCACCGCTGGCAATGGAGGCACTGACCTGGGCCTTTTGCACGCTGTCGCGAGCCTTGGCCATGTCCACTTGCTGGCGCAGGCTTTTGATGCGGCTCTCGGCCTTGGTGATGTCTTTGCGCATGCTTTCAGCGTACCCACCGAACTCGGTGGTCTGCTTTTGCTCCACGTCCCGCTCGTTGGTCAGGGTCGAAATGGCTTCGGCCACTTCCAGGGCGAGGTCTTCACGGTTGGCCTGGATAGCGGCCATCGCCTTGGATTCCAGGTCTTTGATCTTGGCGTCGTACTCGCCAACGCGATCAGCCGCCAGTTTGTGCTTGGCCATGATGCTTACCAATTCACGCTTGGCGTTGGCCAAGGCGCTGTCGGCATCGCGAATTTCCTGGTCGAGGATGCGCAGGGCCTGTTGGTCGACGATCGATTCGCCGACTTCGCTGGCACCGCCACGCAACGCGGTGAACAATTTGCTCCAGATGGACTGAGTCATTGGATTTTCCCGAATAATTAAATGAAGAAACGTTCGAAGGCTTCGCTGGCGCGCTGCACGTTATCAACCAGGGTTTTCACCTCGGTCACGATGTTGGTCAGGCTGGAGTCGGAGCTGAGCGCACCGAACATGTTGTAAACCACCTGCCCGTTCGGCATGGACTCGATACCGATGGACGACAACGGGAACATCTCCCGGCTGCGCAGCACGGCGTCGTTGAATTTCGCGACATCGTTGATGGACTCGGCGTCGACCAGGACGGTATCCACGATGATTTGCTCGCCCACCACCGCGATGTAAATCGGCAAGCCACCAAAGTCGTTCATCTCCATCTTGATGCTGGACTCGGAGCCTTGGACGAGAGAAAGCGTAATGTCATTGGACGTCACGTCATCCAGCGCCTGAAGAGCACTGAAGAGGCGATCGATATTCCAGTTGGTACCTGCGCTCATGAAATTCTCCGACATGAATGAGCCAGCCAGGATCGGTTGGCGTAGCTGTTTCTCCATTTGCTTGAGCAGGCTTCGGTTTTCGGGAAGCACCCAAGTCTCGTGTTTCACATAACCGGCCGCCGCCAGCCCCGCACGCATCTGCTTCATGTAAAAGCTCGACGGCTTTTTTGCGGACGGCTTCAAGCGCTCTCCCTTGAGGCTTGTTGAATCGGTATCGGGCCCAGTTGATGGGCTCGATGGAGAGCTGCTGTTCATGGTACTGACCTCGCTGTGAAAAACTCACGCGTGAGAAAATCTACAGGCAATCCGCAAGGTACTCAATAGCTCACGCGTGAGATTTTTCCTTACATTTTTCAACCACCGAAAAGCCCCTGGCTACCCCGCCAACTCTCGCTCGATTTGCTCGTCTGCCGGGAAGTTTGTCCAAAAGCGCGACTTGATGGCACCAAGACAATTGTGCAGCAGCCTGTTGCACAATTTTCCGAATCCGACCACGCCTTAGCAAAAGCACGCCTGTACTTGAAATCGCGCGGCGAAGAACCCTGATGTCAGGGAAGGCAGGCTAGCCAGCCCACAGTACCGTCACAAGCATTCGAGAACAGTTCAGGAAGGGTCCCGCGTACCTCACATAAAGGTCCTGCTGGCACTTGACTCTCCCCTATACGGCACCCCCTACCCTGAATGCCCTTTTCTCAGAACTTATCACCATGAGTCAGCGCATTCTGGTCATTCTCGGCCACCCGTCCTCCGATAGCTTTTGTTCCGCCCTCGCGCGCACCTATATCCACGCTGCGAAAACGGCCGGCCACGAAGTCCGCGTCCTGCGCCTGGGTGATCTCAGGTTCGACCCCATCCTTAATCATGGCTATACCCAGGCACAGACGCTGGAGCCCGACTTGCTCAGCGCCCAGTCCGACATCCTTTGGGCCGAGCACCTGGCGTGGGTGTTCCCTGTCTGGTGGGGCGGTGTCCCGGCACTGATGAAGGGCTTTATCGACCGCGTTTTCCTACCCGGCTTTGCCTTCAAATACCGCGCAGGCAAGGCATTCCCAGACAAGTTATTAAAGGGCAGAACCGCGCACTTGTTAGTGACCCTGGACACGCCGTCGTGGTATTACCGCTGGGTTTATCGCATGCCGGCCATCCACCAAATGCGGCGCACCACGCTGGCGCTGTGCGGCATCGCGACGAGCAAGACGCTGCTGTTGGGGCCGGTGCTGGGCTCTTCGCTGACGCAGCGGGCCAAGTGGCTGAAACAGGCCGGCGCACTATTTGAAAAAGGGAGTTTTCATGTACATCGGCAAAGCCGCGCAGTTGTCCGGCACGACCATCAAGGCGATTCGTCACTATGAGGCGATCGGGCTGATGCCAGCACCTGCGCGTGAGGGCGGTTATCGCGTTTATACCGCGCAGAGTGTCGAGCGGCTGATGTTTATAAAGTGCGCGCAACAGCTGGGGTTCAAGCTCAAGGAATTACAGGAGATTTTGCAGGGGTACGAGGGTGACGCGCTTCCTTGGGACAAGGCTGATCAAGCCATCGCCAATAAGAAGCAAGCGTTAGCCATGCAAATTGTGGCATTGCAGAATATGCATCGGGGTTTATTGGTCTTCGAGGCCCAATTGAAAGCGGCGCAGGGGGAGTGCTCGGTCGCCACGAAGGCAAGCTGAGACTCGGTGAGCCGAATAAACTCATCAATCGGCTTACACCACCGTGTGTGCGCCACTCATTTGCCCCAATCCCCCATGTCTGCTAGTGTCGCGCCGGTTTACCGTCTACCGGAATTGCCGCCATGGCCCGCAAAAAAGTTGCACTCGATTTCGAACAATCCCTCGCCGACCTGCAAGCCCTGGTCGAGCGTCTGGAGAACGGCGAGTTGTCGCTGGAAGACTCGTTGACAGCGTTTGAGCAAGGCATCGGCCTGACCCGCGACTGTCAGAGCGCGTTGGCGCAGGCGGAGCAGAAGGTCCAGGTGTTGCTGGAGCGTGACGGGGAGTTGGCCGAAGAGCCTTTCGATGCGGAACAGCCGGAATGATCAGCGCATACCAGGCCAGTAGCCAAGCCCGGGTGAATGCCGCGCTGGAGCCCCTGTTTGTTGCGCCAAGCCCGGAAATGACGCGCCTCTATGAGGCCATGCGCTACAGCGTGATGAATGGCGGCAAGCGTGTGCGCCCGTTGCTGGCCTATGCCGCCTGCGAAGCTCTCGGGGCGCCGGCAGCCGAGGCGAATGGTGCGGCCTGTGCGGTCGAGTTGATCCACGCCTATTCCCTGGTGCACGACGACTTACCGGCAATGGACGACGATGATTTGCGTCGCGGCCAGCCCACCACCCACAAAGCCTTCGATGAGGCCTACGCAATTCTGGCCGGAGATGGCTTGCAGAGCCTGGCGTTCAGCGCATTGCTGGACCCGCGCTTGAGCAGCGTCAACGCCGAGATCCGCCTGCGCATGGTCACCGCCTTGGCCCACGCCGCAGGCCCGGCTGGCATGGTCGGCGGGCAAGCCATCGACATGGGCTCGGTCAGCCTCAAGCTGGATCAAAAAGCCTTGGAACACATGCATCGCCACAAGACCGGCGCGCTGATTGAGGCGGCCGTGCAGTTGGGCGCCCTGGCCAGTGGCCGCGCCGGCGCCGAGCAATTGGCGGCCCTGCAGACCTACTCCCGCGCTATCGGCCTGGCCTTCCAGGTGCAGGACGATATTCTCGACGTGGAAAGTGATACCGCCACCCTCGGCAAACGCCAAGGCGCCGATATCGCACGGGACAAGCCGACTTATCCTGCATTGCTGGGGCTGCAAGCCGCCAAGGCGTATGCCGTCGAGCTGCGCGACCAGGCCCTGGATGCCCTGCGACCTTTCGACGCGGCGGCCGAGCCACTGCGTGACCTGGCGCGGTATATCGTCGAACGTCGCCACTGACAGCCGCGGCCATTTGCGCCGCATATCGGCCAAGTTAGGCCCTCTGCGTGGGCAGTTTGCACGGCTTGAGGTAAACTGCCGCCTCTTCTATACCTATAACGATTCGCCTGATGCCCACGACGTTTCAAGAGATTCCCCGCAAACGCCCGTCTACGCCCCTGCTCGACCGTGCTGCCACGCCGGACGGCCTGCGTCGACTGGGTGAAGCCGAGCTGGAAACCCTGGCCGATGAGCTGCGCCTGGAATTGCTCTACACGGTCGGCCAGACCGGTGGGCATTTTGGCGCCGGGCTGGGCGTGATCGAGCTGACCATCGCCTTGCATTACGTGTTCGACACCCCGGACGACCGGCTGGTGTGGGACGTGGGCCACCAGGCGTATCCGCATAAAATCCTCACCGGCCGTCGCGAGCGCATGGCCAGCCTGCGCCAGAAGGACGGCCTGGCCGCCTTCCCGCGCCGTTCCGAGAGCGAGTACGACACCTTTGGCGTCGGCCACTCCAGCACGTCCATCAGTGCAGCGCTGGGCATGGCGATTGCCGCCCGCCTGCAAGGCAGTGAGCGCAAGGCGATTGCGGTGATTGGTGATGGCGCGCTGACCGCAGGCATGGCCTTCGAAGCGCTGAACCATGCGCCGGAAGTGGACGCCAACATGTTGGTGATCCTCAACGACAACGACATGTCGATTTCGCGCAACGTGGGTGGCCTGTCCAATTACCTGGCGAAGATCCTCTCCAGCCGTACCTACGCCAGCATGCGCGAAGGCAGCAAGAAAGTGCTGTCGCGCCTGCCTGGCGCGTGGGAAATCGCGCGTCGCACCGAAGAATACGCCAAGGGCATGCTGGTACCCGGCACCCTGTTCGAAGAGCTGGGCTGGAACTACATCGGCCCTATCGACGGCCACGACCTGCCCACCCTGATCGCCACGTTGCGCAACATGCGCGACCTCAAGGGCCCGCAATTCCTGCATATCGTCACCAAAAAAGGCAAAGGTTTCGCTCCGGCGGAAGTCGACCCGATTGGTTACCACGCGATCACCAAGCTCGAACCCCTCGATGCCCCCGCCGCCGCGCCGAAAAAAGCCAGCGGGCCGAAGTATTCCGGGGTGTTTGGCGAATGGCTGTGCGACATGGCCGCCGCCGACCCGCGTCTGGTAGGGGTTACCCCGGCGATGAAGGAAGGCTCCGATCTGGTGGCGTTCAGCGAGCGTTTCCCGCTGCGTTACTTCGACGTGGCGATTGCCGAGCAACACGCCGTTACCTTCGCGGCCGGCATGGCCTGCGAAGGCGCCAAGCCAGTAGTGGCGATCTACTCCACCTTCCTGCAACGCGGTTATGACCAGCTGGTTCACGATGTGGCGGTGCAGAACCTCGATGTGCTGTTCGCCATCGATCGCGCCGGCCTGGTAGGCGAAGACGGCCCGACCCATGCCGGCAGTTTCGACCTCTCGTACCTGCGCTGCATCCCCGGCATGCTGGTGATGACTCCGAGCGACGAGAACGAACTGCGCAAGATGCTCAGCACCGGCCACCTGTACAACGGCCCGGCCGCTGTGCGGTACCCGCGCGGCACCGGCCCGAACGCCGTGATCGAAAAAGATCTGGAGCCGATTGAAATCGGTAAAGGCATCGTACGTCGCCAAGGCAGCAAAACCGCGTTCCTGGTGTTTGGCGTACAACTGGCCGAAGCCTTGAAAGTCGCTGAGAAGATCGACGCTACCGTGGTCGACATGCGGTTCGTCAAGCCACTGGATGACGCGTTGGTGCGCGAGATCGCCGCTGGCCATGAGCTGCTGGTGACCGTCGAAGAGAACGCCATCATGGGCGGCGCCGGTGCGGCGGTCAGCGAGTTCCTGGCGCGGGAGAATATCCTCAAGTCGGTGCTGCACCTGGGCTTGCCGGATGTATACGTTGAGCACGCCAAGCCGGCGCAGATGCTGGCTGAATGCGGGTTGGATGAGGCGGGTATCGAGGCGTCCGTTCGCGAGCGCCTGGCGCTACTGAATCTGTAATCTGCCCCAAATGTGGGAGCTGGCTTGCCTGCGATGACGGCGGCACATTCGCTAACAATGTGTCAGATACACCGCTATCGCAGGCAAGCCAGCTCCCACAGTGGTTTTGCATGACCTTCGAATGCTATGGACAGCCCATGAAACGCCTGTGCCTTGCCCTGCTGCTGCTACCCTGCGCTGACCTGCTCGCCGACACCCGCGACCAGGCCCTGAAGCTCTCCGACGTGGTCATCAGCGCCAACCGCCAAGTCCAGGCGCGTAATGACAGCAGCGCCGCCAACACCGTATTCACCCGCGCCGACATCGACCGCCTTCAGCCCACCAGTGTCACCGACCTGCTCAGCCGCGTGCCGGGCGTGCAAGTTGCGCCAACCGGTGGGCGTGGCAGTTTGCCGGGGATTTTCATTCGCGGCACCAAGTCGGCGCAGAGCCTGGTGCTGGTGGACGGCCAACGCATCGCCAACACCACCTCCGGCGACAGCGGCTTGCAATACCTCAACGTCGATCAGATTGAACGGGTGGAAGTGCTGCGCGGTTCACGTTCGGTGATTTACGGCAGCGATGCGATTGGCGGGGTGATTCAGGTGTTCACCCGGCGCAATGCCGAGCAAGGCTTGCAGCCGCGCTTGAAACTTGGCTTTGGCAGCAACCAGACCTGGGAGCGCAGCCTGGGCCTGTCGGGCGGCGATGAACACACGCGTTTCAACCTGGGCGCGAGCCTGGATGAAACCACCGGTATCAACGCGAGCCACGCGTCGTTTCCCAGTGACGGCGACCATGATGCCTACCGCAACCAGTCCATCAGCCTGAACCTCAGCCATTCGTTCAGCGATGAGCTGGAGGCGGGCTTCAACCTGTTGGATAACCGTGGCAAGTCGGAGTACGACAACAGTTATGGCCGCTACGACGGCGCCACCGGGCAGAGCCTGGGCCAGAAACCCTACACCGACTACACCGTGAGCAGCGCCAGCGGCTATCTCGATGCCAAGCTCAATGACAACTGGCAGTCGCGCCTGGAGCTGGGCCACAGTGAAAACCGCGACACCAAGCGCGATACCCTCAGCGATGATTACAGTGCATTCAACACCTACCGCGACTCGGTCAATTGGCAGAACGACCTGACCCTGGATGAGCAAAACAGCCTGATCGTCGGCGGCGACTGGTACGAAGACCGTTTCCAAGGTTCTACCACCTTTACCGAGAACAGCCGCTGGAACCGGGCAGCTTTCGTGCAGCATCGCTTCCATAGCCAGTGGTTTTCCACCGAGCTGGGCCTGCGCCGCGACCAGAACCAGCAGTTCGGCGGCCAGAACAGTTGGAGCGGCACCCTGACCTTGCCGGTCAACCCTGACAATGACCTGCTCTTGAGCTACAGCGAAGGCTTTCGCGCGCCGACCTTCAACGACCTCTATTACCCCGACACCCAGTACAGCAACCCCAACCTGCAGCCCGAGACATCAAAGAGCTACGAGCTGCAATGGCGCAGCCAACTGAGCGACAGCACGCGCCTGGAAGCCTCGCTGTATCGCACCGACCTGAGCGACGCGATTATCCTTGACGCTGGCAAGCCGCAAAACGTGGCGTCGGCGCGGATCAACGGCTTTGAAGCGGCGCTCAAGCAGGAACTGTTTGGCTGGCAGGGCAACCTGGGCCTGTCGCTTATCGACCCGCGTGACCGTGACAACGGCCACACCCTGGCACGTCGCGCCCGGCGAACGGTGAACCTGGATCTGGACCGGCAATTTGATCAACTCGGTCTCGGCGCCAGCTGGCAAGCGATCAGCAGCAGCTACGACGATGAAGCCAACCGCAACCGTCTGGGCGGTTATGCCTTGTTGGGGCTGCGCAGTAGTTGGGCGTTGAACCGGGAGGTGTCGTTGTCGTTGAAGGTGGAT
Organism: Pseudomonas sp. PA-7-1E; assembly: GCF_021605325.1. NCBI lineage: Bacteria > Pseudomonadati > Pseudomonadota > Gammaproteobacteria > Pseudomonadales > Pseudomonadaceae > Pseudomonas > Pseudomonas sp. PA-7-1E. Next base: position 72,663 of record NZ_WKFA01000023.1, on the reverse strand, counting down.
AACGTGCTGGACAAGTCTTACGCACGGGCGAAGTACAGCTACCTCGGGGAAAGCCAGAATTATCGTGAAGAAGGTCGGGTGTGGATGGTTGGGGTGACGTGGACCCCTGAGATCTAAGTAGCCTGATCCGGCGTCATCGCAGGCAAGCCAGCTCCCACAGGAGAATGCATTTCAATTGTGGGCTGGCTTGCCTGCGATAGCGTTGTCACAGGTTCGGCGCAATCACCTGGCACAACCGCCCTACCGCCTCCAGCATCTGCCCGCTGGGCCGTTCCAGGCCCTTGTCCGGCACTAACCGTACCCGAGCCGCCATCGCTGGCCATGCCTTCCAGGCCTCCTTCTGAGCCTGATCCCCCACCAGGATCACCTCGGGGTCTCGCGCCAGCACCGATTCGATATTCACCTGCGGCGCCGGCAACTTCAGGTCATCAAACACATTGCGCGCCCCGCACACGCTGAGGGCATCGCTGATGATCTGCCCACCGCCCACGGTGTACAGCGGCTGGTTCCACACTTGGTAGAACACTCGCAGCGGCTCGACCCGCTGGTAGCGCTGGCGCAACTCGGCCAAGCGCTGACGCAGTTGTGCCGCGAGCGGGTGCCCTGCCTCAGCGCGGCCCAATTGCTCGGCAATGGCCTGCACCTGGGCTGTCAGTTGTTCAAGGCTGTGGGGTTCGGCGACGTACACCGGGATATTCAACCGCTGGAGCTGCTCGCGCTGGGCCGGGCCGACGCTGCCAGGCCACAGCAGGATCAAGTCGGGCTTGAGGCTGAGCAGGCGCTCCATGTCCAACTGGCCGTAGTGCCCGACCGAGGGCACCTTCGCCAACGCCGCCGGGCGGTCACCACCGTCAAGCACGCCGACCAGCAAGTCCTCGGCACCCAGCTCAAGCACGATTTCGGACAGTGACGGCGCCAGGCTGACAACCCGCTCGACCGCCAACGCCTGGGCACTGACTACCAGCAGCAGCGCCAGCCAATAGCGCTTCATCCCAACTGACGCGGTATGCGATAGAGGTAGAACAGCACCAGCGTCGACAGCGCCAACAGAAACAGCGGCACCGCCTCCAGGCCGACGAACACCGCCAGCGCACCGATCCAGGCCGGTAACGCTGCAACCAGCAACGCCGTGCGCCGACGCGCCGCCAGGGTGATCCAGGCTGCGGGCTCTTCAGCAGTATCAAGGGCTTTGGAGGTGGCGATCAGCGCGTGTTTGTAGGCGTGAAAATAACGCAGGCTGAGAAACATCGAGGCCACGCCGGCGATGAAGAACGGCATGGCCAATACGGGCAACAAGGATTCAGCACGGCCAAACAGCAGGTTGATCACGAACAAGGGCAGCAACGCCAGGGCCAGGTACTGCCACCAGTTGAAGGACAGTCGCCGTTTCACCTGGCCACGGGTCACGCGCGGTCGACCTCGCCCTGGTGCTCGTTGCCCATCATGTGATCGAGCTTGCTGGCTTTGGTGGCCAGGTAGAGTTTGTTGTGCGGGTTATGCCCGGTGTGCAGTGGTACGCGCTCGGCCACGGTGATGCCCATCTCGGTCAAGGCTTTGACCTTTCGGGGGTTGTTGGTCATCAGGCGCAGGGATTTGACCCCCAGGTGCTCGAGCATCGGCAGGCAGATGGCGTAGTCGCGCTGGTCGGCAGCAAAGCCCAGGCGCTCGTTGGCCTCCACGGTGTCGGCGCCGCCATCTTGCAGTTCGTAGGCGCGGATCTTGTTCAACAGGCCAATGCCCCGGCCTTCCTGGCGCAAGTACAGCAGCACGCCACGCCCTTCACGGGCGATGGCCTGCAGTGCGGCCTCCAGTTGCGAGCCGCAGTCACAGCGCTGGCTGAACAGCGCATCGCCGGTCAGGCACTCGGAATGCACACGCCCCAGCACCGGCGCGCCATCGGTGATGTCGCCGAGGCTGAGCACAACGTGCTCGCGCCCGGTGGCTTCTTCAAGAAAGCCGTTCATGGTGAACGTGGCAAAAGGGGTAGGCAGCTTGGAAGCGGCGACGAAAACGACGGGCACCGTGTGCTCCTGATTTCAGATTTCACAGAGGCGGGCATTGTAACAGCACGTTCCTACAGACGCTTAAGCTGAATTATCGCTGATAAAGATCAATAGGTTCGATTGGCCTTTGAGTCAGTTCTATGGGCGTCAGAACGGATACGGCTGTTTCCAGCGTTCGAATATCGCTTTCAACTCACCGGTCTGGACCAGGATACCCAAACGCTGGTCATACACGGCCATCAATGCCCTGCCGCGCTCGGTGTCGGCAAAGCCTACGTAGAGCGGTAATTCAGCAATATGGGTGAGTTTGAACAGCGCCGGGTCTTGCGCCTGGCTGAGCACGTATTTGGCTTCGGTGAGGGCGTCGATATAAAAATCGGCACGGCCGTGTTGCAGCATTGGCAGAATGCCGCTGCGCCGCTCGATCTGGTTGAAGCGGCGCACGGTGGGCAGGTATTCCTCGTATTTATAGCCGCGCACCCAGGCCAGGCGGTAGTTGCCCAGGGTCGCCAACGTCGGCGTGGGTGAAGTTGCCAGCCCGAGAGCGTAGACATGATCGGCGTCGAAGTTCCAGCGCGGGTACAGCACTGCGCTGACCTCATCGCGGTAGGTGCCGACACAACCATCCGCCTCACCACGCTGGGCCAGGCCGACCGATCGGGTATAGGGCACGCTGCGAGTTTCCAGGGTAATGCCTGCTGGCTCGAAGACGCGGCGCAGCAGGTCCCAGGCCAGGCCGCTACCATCTCTGTTGGTGTAGTCGTTCCACTCCTCACTGGCCAGCACGATTTTACCGGGCACGGGAGTGTCCGCCTGGGCCAGGGAAACGAAGGAACACAGCACGATCAGCAGCCAGCGGCATGCAGCCATAGTCACGGCCTCTTACTCGGGATAATCGTCTAAAGGGTAGCGCAGACCGCCGGCTCAGGGCGTCTGGCGAAAATGCTGGTAGCCGCGCACAGCCGGGGTGATGTCCTGGCCGTCGCCGTCGAGCAGCGTCACGCCGTGCCCCGTTTCGACCCGACCGACCACATGCACCGGCCAGCCATCCGCCTGCAACGGCGCCAACTCGGACGGTGGCAAAGTGAACGCCAACACATAGTCGTCGCCCCCGCTCAACGCCGCTACTTGAGCCTGGTCTTCACCGACAAACGCCAGCAAGGCCTCGGACAACGGCAACCGCTGGCGCTCAACCACCAGGCGCACCGCTGACGCCTTGGCGATATGCCCACAGTCAGCCAACAGCCCATCGGAGATATCCATCGCCGCTGTCGCCTTGCCCCGCAGCGCCAGCCCCAAGGCCAGCTGCGGTTGCGGCGACCAGTAATGCGCCAACAGCGGCTCGGCGATTGCTGCGTCAGCCGTGCGTTGCCCCAATACCAGCGGCAAGGCACCAGCGGCATTGCCTAACTCGCCGCCCACACACAGCAAATCGCCCGGCTGTGCACCGTTGCGCGTCAAGGCCTGGCCAGCCGGCACACGGCCGAACACGGTCAGGGTCAGGCTCAGCGGCCCACGGGTGGTATCGCCGCCCACCAAGCCTACGCCGCAGCTTTGCGCCATGGCGTTCAAGCCTTGGGCATAGCGTTGCAGCCAATCGGCTTCGACGCTCGGCGTGGTCAGGGCAAGGGTAAAGGCGAGGGGGTGGGCGCCCATGGCGGCCAGGTCGCTCACCGCCACGGCCAGCGAGCGCTGGCCGAGCAGGAACGGGTCACAGGGGTCGGCAAAATGCACGCCAGCCACCAGCGTATCGGTGGAGACTGCCAGTTGCTCCCCGGCGGGAAGCGCCAGCAAGGCGCAGTCGTCGCCGATCCCCAGGGCAATGCCTTCGCCGCCTTGCGCACAAGGCGCGGCGGCGAAGTATGTGCGGATCAGCTCAAACTCACCCATTGAGGAATCAAGCGCAGATTAGCGCTTGTGTTCCTTCACTTCGGCTTCACGCAGGCGTGGGGCCAGCTTGTCGAGCACGCCGTTGACGAACTTGTGGCCGTCGGTCGAACCGTAGACTTTCGCCAGTTCGATGCCTTCGTTGATCACGACGCGGTACGGCACGTCGACGCGCTTGAGCAGCTCCCAGGTGGACAGGCGCATCACGCACAGCTCAACCGGGTCGAGTTCTTCGATGGTCAGGTCCAGGCATGGCGCCAGGGCTGTGTCGATCTCGGTCAGGTTGGCATGCACGCCGTGCAGGATGTCGTGGAAGTAGCTCTGGTCGGCGAAGGTGAAATCGTTATCGACGCGAAACTGTGCCTCGATTTCGTTCAGCGAAGCGCCCGCCAGGTGACGCTGGTACAGCGCCTGGGTCGCGAGTTGACGCGCCTTGCGGCGCTTCTCGCTCTTGGACGGTTTGCCGGCATCGGCAGGACGCGGGTCCTGAGGGTTGAACTGATCGCTTTCGTCGGAAATCACTTGGCCTCCAACTGCGACAGCAGGCTGACCATTTCCAGGGCGGACAAGGCAGCTTCAGCGCCTTTGTTACCGGCCTTGGTGCCGGAACGCTCGATGGCTTGCTCGATGGAATCCACGGTCAGTACGCCGAAAGCGACTGGCACGCCGAACTCCATGGACACCTGGGCCAGGCCCTTGGTGCATTCGCCGGCTACGTATTCGAAGTGCGGGGTGCCGCCACGAATGACCGCGCCCAGGGCGATGATCGCCGCGTATTCACCCTGCTGAGCAACTTTTTGCGCAACCAGTGGAATTTCGAAGGCGCCAGGGGCACGGATAAGGGTGATATCGCTCTCGCTCACACCGTGGCGAACCAGGGCGTCAACCGCACCGCTTACCAGGCTTTCAACCACGAAGCTGTTGAAGCGGCCAACCACCAGGGCATAGCGGCCTTTGGGGGCGATGAAGGTACCTTCGATGGTCTTCAGGGTCATTCGACAAATCTCTTAAAGAGCCGGGACGCGAAAAGTGCGTCCCTCAGTGATGATTTAACCGCGAACAAGGGGCAAAAATCGCCGGCCTTTATTCGGAGGGCACGTATTCTACAACTTCCAGGTCGAATCCGGATATCGCATTAAATTTCATCGGTGCGCTCATCAGGCGCATTTTGCGCACGCCCAGGTCGCGCAGGATCTGCGAACCGGCACCGACGATGCTGTAGGTGGTCGGTTTTTTCACCGGCACGGCGTCGGCGGTTTCGCGGATGTGCGCCAGCAACACGTCACCATCGAGCGGGTGACCGAGCAACAGCACCACACCGCTGCCGGCCTCGGAAACCGCAGCCATGGCGGCGCGCAGGCTCCAGCGGCCCGGCTGCTTGACCATCAACAGGTCACGCAGTGGGTCCATGTTGTGCACGCGTACCAGGGTCGGTTCTTCGGCGCAAATGTTGCCCAGGGTCAGGGCCATGTGCACGTCGCCTTCCACTGAATCACGGTAGGTCACCAAATTGAATTGGCCCAGTTCGCTGTCCAGTGGCTGCTCGGCAATCCGCTGAACGGTACGTTCGTGGATCATCCGGTAGTGAATCAGGTCGGCGATGGTGCCGATCTTGAGGTTGTGCTCTGCGGCAAAGGCTTCGAGCTCAGTACGACGGGCCATGGTGCCATCGTCGTTCATCACTTCGCAGATCACCCCGCTTGGCTCGAAACCGGCCATGCGCGCCAGGTCGCACGCGGCTTCGGTGTGACCAGCGCGGGCCAGGGTACCGCCCGGTTGGGCCATCAGCGGGAAGATGTGGCCGGGGCTGACGATGTCTTCAGCCTTGGCGTCTTTCGCCGCCGCAGCTTGCACGGTGCGGGCGCGGTCAGCGGCGGAAATGCCAGTTGTGACGCCCGTGGTGGCTTCAATCGATACGGTGAACTTGGTGCCGAAACCCGAGCCATTGCGCGGCGCCATCAAGGGCAGCTTGAGCAATTCGCAGCGTTCGCGGCTCATGGGCATGCAGATCAGCCCACGGGCGTGCTTGGCCATGAAGTTGATGTGCTCGGGCTTGCACGCTTCGGCAGCCATGATGATATCGCCTTCGTTCTCGCGATCTTCGTCATCCATGAGGATGACCATCTTGCCTTGGCGGATGTCTTCAACCAGTTCTTCGATGCTATTGAGCGCCACGCGGCACCCCCTTGGTCAGGATTTCAGGTAGCCGTTAGCGGCCAGAAAACTTTCGGTGATGTTGCCTGATGCAGGCTCTGCGGCCTTTTCGCCCAGCAACAGGCGCTCCAGGTAACGGGCAAGCAAGTCCACTTCCAGGTTCACCCGGCGACCCGGCTGGTACGAGGCCATGATGGTTTCGCTGAGGGTGTGGGGAATGATGGTCAGTTCAAATTCAGCGCCATTCACGGCGTTCACGGTCAGGCTGGTGCCATCGACGGTGATCGAGCCTTTGTGGGCGATGTACTTGGCCAGCTCTTTTGGCGCGCGGATACGAAATTCCACGGCGCGAGCGTTTTCGCTGCGGGCCACCACTTCGCCGACACCGTCGACGTGGCCGCTGACCAGGTGACCGCCCAGGCGGGTGGTGGGCGTCAGGGCTTTTTCCAGGTTGACCGGGCTGCCGGCCGCAAGATCGTTCATCGCGGTGCAGTCCAGGGTTTCCCGGCTGACATCGGCAGCAAAGCCGTTGCCCGGCAGTTCGATGACGGTCAGGCACACGCCGCTGACGGCGATGCTGTCGCCCAGCTTGACGTCGCCGAGGTCCAGCTTGCCGGTTTCAACCAGCAGGCGGACATCCCCGCCTTTGGGGGTCATTGCACGGATGCTGCCGATGGATTCGATAATGCCGGTGAACATTTCGTTCTCCTGAAAACGAGGGGGCTGACGCTCAAGCGCAGGCCGGGAATTATACGCTCACTGCTGGGACGGGGATGGCAGTGACTCGCCAGTCGTCGCCCACAGCGCGCATTTCGGTGATCTTGAGTTGGGGAGCATCGGCCAACTTATCAAGCGGCCAGTCCAGCAACGGGCGGGCAGCGGAGCCGAGGAACTTGCCGGCGATGAATATCACGTATTCATCCACCAGGCCTTGTTGGGCAAACGCGCCGGCCAGGCTTGGGCCGGCTTCCACCAACACATCGTTGACGCCACGGGCGGCCAGGGCGACCAATGCCGAGCGCAGGTCAACCTGGCCCTCCACACCTGGAACCACAAGGCACTCAGGCCCGCGGGGGAACTGGTTCTCCGGAGTCACGCAGGTGATGACCAATGCCGGGCCGGCCTTGAAGAACGGTGCGTTGAGCGGCACCCGCAGGCGGCCATCGATCAGCACGCGCAACGGCGGGCGCGACATGGCCAGGGCGGTGGTTGCGTCGTCCAGGCCCAGTTCGGCAGCGCGTACGGTCAAGCGGGCACCGTCGGCCAGTACCGTGTCGGCACCGGTCAGCACCACGCTGGCCTCGGCACGCAAGCGTTGCACCGCAGCACGGGCGGCGGGGCCGGTGATCCATTGGCTTTCGCCGCTGGCCATCGCCGTGCGGCCGTCCAGGCTCATCGCCAGCTTGACCCGCACAAACGGCAGACCGTGCTCCATGCGCTTGAGGAAGCCGGGGTTAAGCGCCCGCGCTTCGGTTTCCAGCACACCGCTGCGCACCTCGATACCCGCCTGGGCCAGGCGTTGCATGCCTCGGCCAGCCACTTCGGGGTTCGGGTCCTGCATGCCGGCCACCACCCGCGCGACGCCGGCGGTCACCAGCGCATCGGCACAGGGCGGCGTACGGCCATGATGACTGCACGGTTCAAGGGTCACGTACACTGTCGCGCCACGGGCCTTGTCGCCAGCGGCGCGCAGGGCATTGGGCTCGGCATGGGGCTCGCCGGTGCGCTCATGCCAGCCTTCGCCGACAATCTGCCCGTCACGCACTATCACGCAGCCGACCCGCGGGTTGGGGTGGGTGGTGTACAGGCCCTTGCGCGCCAATTCGAGGGCGCGGGCCATGTAGTGGGCGTCGAGCACAGCCTGTTCAGATGTCATTGTTTGGAGGGCTCACGGGCCAGGCGGTCGATCTCTTCGCGGAACTCATTGAGGTCCTGGAAGCGTCGATACACCGAGGCAAAACGGATATAGGCGACTTCGTCGAGCTTTTGCAGCTCGCCCATCACCAACTCGCCGACCACCAGGCTCTTGACCTCGCGCTCGCCGGTCGCCCGCAGCTTGTGCTTGATATGCACCAGCGCCGCTTCCAGGCGCTCGACACTCACCGGGCGTTTTTCCAGGGCGCGCTGCATACCGGCGCGCAGTTTTTCTTCGTCGAAAGGCTGGCGGCTGCCGTCGGACTTGATCAGACGCGGCAACACCAGTTCGGCGGTTTCGAAGGTGGTGAAACGTTCACCACAGGCCAGGCATTCGCGCCGGCGACGCACTTGGTCGCCCTCGGCGACCAGACGCGAGTCGATGACCTTGGTGTCGTTGGCACCGCAGAAGGGACAGTGCATGGTTGGCAGGCAACAAAAAATGGGAGGGCCATGGTAGCGCATCCCTGTGGCAAGACAAGCCATAGCCTTTACGGTATATAGGCAGGCTTATATGTTTGATATTTTTTAAGCCACGGATTTTGTCCTTTCTGGAGCCGTACATGCAGTTACGACCACTCGTTCTACTCAGCCTGTTCAGTTTTCTGGTCGCCTGCAGCAGCGAAGCCCCCAAGCCGGCCGCGCCTCAACCGACACCCGCGCAAGAGAAGAAAGTCCCGGGCATTGAAGACCTCGGCCCCCTGCCCGCCTATCAGCGCGAAATCAGCGGCAGCCTGACCAACGTGCCCGCCGGTGCCGAAGTCGAGATGGCGCTCTTGGTGATCGACGAGCGTTCGCGCCCGCAGCAACTGCTCGCCAGCAGCGTACTGAGCGGCAACGGCAAGCCTTTGGCCTTCCGCCTGCGCTTCAACCCTGAAGCCTTCCCGGCCGGTGCCCGCGTGGAATTGCGCGGTCGCGCCAGCCAGTCCGGCCAGTTGATCCTGCATCTACCTGCCGTGCGCGTCACCCAGGCGATCACCCAGAGCACCGGCCCCTTGCAACTCGTCAAGGCACCATGACACCACCGCTGCACCTGCAGCGTGCCTTGAGCGAACTGATCGGCGACGCGCAATTAGTGCCCTGCCCACTGCCGGGCACCGAATTGTCGCTGTGGCTGCTCGACGCCGACAACATGGACCGCGCCTTCAGCCAGGAAGAAACCCGGCGCATCCTGCATGAGCCTCCCTACTGGAGCTTTTGCTGGGCCAGCGGCCTGGCGTTGGCCCGCTACCTGGTGGCGCATCCCGAGTGGGTCGCCGGCAAACGCGTGCTGGATTTCGGCGCAGGTTCGGGAGTAGCCGGGATCGCCGCCGTCAAGGCTGGGGCCCTGGAGGTGGTGGCCTGCGACCTGGACCCACTGGCCTTGGCCGCTTGCCGTGCGAATGCCGAGCTCAACCAGGTGTCATTGAGTTATTCGGCAGACTTTTTTGCCGAAGCCGACCGCTTCGACCTGATCCTGGTGGCCGACGTACTCTACGACCGCGCCAACCTGCCGTTGCTGGATCAGTTCCTCACCCGCGGCCGCGAAGCGCTGGTAGCGGATTCACGGGTACGGGACTTCCAGCATCCGAATTATCAGCGGTTGGAGATCCTCGAGGCTTTGACCCTGCCGGACCTGGCCGAGCCTTGGGAGTTTCGCAAGGTGAGCCTGTACCATTCGCGGCGCGCTTGAGGCCCTCGCGGGCAAGCCCCAATGCCAGTCAGTTAAGGTTTTTTTGTAGGAGCGAGCTTGCTCGCGAAAAACTCACAGGCGCCGCGTTCATTCAGCAAGCACGCGTTATCGTTGACGATTTTCGCGAGCAAGCTCGCTCCTACAGTAGGCGATGGCCGCTTAACTGACTGCGATGGGGCAAGCCCGCTCCCACAGGGGAATGCATTTCAAGGTGAGAGCTGGTTTGCCTGCGATAGCGGTCTTGAATCCAGGATGCTTTCAGCCAACCTCGCCAGCCCTTATAGTTGCCCCCATTCCCGCTTTATTCGAGACGCCCCATGAGTGAGCCCACGCCGTACATCTTCGACGTCACCACCGCCAACTTCGACCAGGCCGTTATCCAGAACTCCTTTGAAAAGCCCGTATTGGTCGATTTCTGGGCCGAGTGGTGCGCCCCCTGCAAAGCACTGATGCCAATGCTGGCGAAGATTGCCGAGAGTTATCAGGGTGAGTTGCTGCTGGCCAAGATCGACTGCGAAGCCGAACAGGACATCGTGGCGCGTTTTGGCATTCAAAGCCTGCCGACGGTGGTGCTGTTCAAGGATGGCCAACCGGTGGACGGTTTTGCCGGTGCACAGCCGGAGTCGGCAGTGCGGGCGATGCTGGAGCCCCATGTGCAAATGCCACCGCCGGCTGCGGCGGATCCGTTGGAGCAGGCTCAGGCGCTGTTCAGCGAAGGGCGTATCAGCGAGGCCGAAGCGTTGCTGGTGCAATTGTTGGGCGAGGACAATACCAACGCCGCCGCTCTGATCCTGTATGCACGCTGCCTGGCTGAGCGCGGTGAGTTGGGTGAAGCCCAGGCCGTGCTCGACGCGGTCAAGAGCGACGACCACAAGGCCGCCCTGGCCGGGGCCAAGGCGCAAATCACCTTCCTTCGCCAGGCTGCGGATTTGCCGGACGCTGCCGAGCTGAAAAGCCGCCTGGCGCAAAACCCGCAGGATGACGAAGCGGCCTATCAGTTGGCGATCCAGCAACTGGCGCGCCAGCAATACGACGCGGCACTGGAAGGTTTGCTCAAGTTGTTTATCCGCAACCGCAGCTACAGCGAAGGCCTGCCCCACAAGACCTTGCTGCAGGTGTTCGAATTGCTGGGCAATGATCACCCGCTGGTCACGGTGTACCGCCGCAAGTTGTTTGCCGCGTTGTATTAACCCAACCTTGTAGGAGCGAGCTTGCTCGCGAAAAACGACAACGATAACGCGGGCATCCTGAATGAACGCGGAGCCTGAGGTTTTTTCGCGAGCGAGCTCGCTCCTACAAAGGGCCAATCCATGTGTAGAGCGGTGTGTCGCCGCCGCTGGCCACCTTCACGTTCGCGCTGTGGCGCAGACGCACCAACAGGCGCTTGCCCGCCCCGGCATCGCCAGCCAAGCCTTCGAGTTGGTCGAGCAATTCCAGGCCATTGAGTTGCCCGGCCTTGCGTAGCAAATCCTGGGCGTTCTGCCACAGGTCTTCGTTCTGTTTGACCGGCGCCGCAGCCGGTGCGCTGGGCGTTGGAGCGGCCTGCAGTTGAGCGCCTAATCGCGCCCAATCGCCGTCGTCCAGCTCCAGGGTCAAGTCCACCGGCAACTCACCGATGGTTCCACGAATTCGCAACATCGTCCTTACTCCTGCATTTTTCTGACGGGCATGCTCCCATGCAGCTTGCGCAACACCAAGCGGGCGGTCAAACTCTCGGATCAATTGTTATAAGATCACATAACAAAACTTTCATCCTGGAGCCCTCTCATGCGCCGTTTGCTGCTTGCTTTGCCGTTTGCCCTGCTGCCACTGGCTGTCGCTCATGCTCACGAAGACCACGACCACGAGCACGGCAGCCTCGGCGCCCATGAACATGGCGTCGGGCGCCTGAATGCCGTACTGGACGGCCAGGCCCTGGAGCTGGAACTGGACAGCCCGGCCATGAACCTGGTGGGTTTCGAACATGCCGCCACCAGCGCCGCCGACAAAGCCAAGGTCGCCGCCGTACGCAAGCAGCTGGAAAATCCATCGGCACTGTTCAACCTGCCCAAGGCCGCAGGTTGCGTGGTCAGCAGCCAGGAACTCAACAGCCCGTTGTTCGGTGACAAACCAGAAGCCGAGCATGACGACGATGACCACGCCACCGATGGCAAGGGCGCAGCCGCCCACAAGCATGATCACGACCACAGTGAAATCCACGCCCATTACCAGTTCACCTGCGCCACGCCGGCGGCCCTGGGCAACCTGGACTTGAGCCAAGTGTTCAAGACCTTCCCCGCCACGCAGAAAATTCAGGTACAACTGATCGGCCCTAGCGGTCAGCAAGGTGTTGAAGCGACGGCCACCGCCGCCACCCTGAAGTTCTGACTTGAAAGCACAGTCCCTGTGGGAGCTGGCTTGCCTGCGATACAGGCGATGCGGTGCAGCAGGCACACCGTAGCGATGCCATCGCGGGCAAGCCAGCTCCCACAGTGGATCGGCGCCATTTTCGACTACCAGGCGACACTGACTTCCCATGACTCAAGCGTTAATCGAACTGTCCGACCTGGGCTTCAACTGGCCCGGTCATCCGCAGTTGCTGGACATTCCCGCGTTCCGCCTGGAACCCGGGGAAACCCTGTTCCTCAAGGGCCCGAGCGGCAGTGGCAAGACCACTCTGCTCGGGCTGTTGGGAGGCGTGCAGAAATCCAGCCAGGGCAGCATCCGCCTGCTCGGCCAGGAGTTGACCGAACTCTCGGCCGGTGCTCGTGACCGTTTCCGTGTGGACCACACAGGCTATATCTTCCAGCAGTTCAACCTGCTGCCGTTTCTGTCGGTGCGCGAGAACGTCGAGCTGCCTTGCCACTTTTCCAAGCTGCGCGCGCAACGGGCCAAACAGCGCCACGGCAGTGTCGACCAGGCCGCGGCGACCTTGCTCGCACATTTGGGTTTGAAGGACCAGAGCCTGCTGGAACGCCGTGCCGATTCGCTGTCCATCGGCCAGCAACAACGGGTGGCCGCTGCCCGAGCGCTGATCGGACAACCGGAACTGGTGATTGCCGACGAACCCACCTCGGCCCTGGACTACGACGCCCGCGAAGCCTTCCTGCAGTTGCTGTTCGCAGAATGCCGCGAAGCGGGCGCCAGCCTGTTGTTTGTCAGCCATGACCAGAGCCTGGCGTCGCTGTTCGACCGCAACCTGTCGCTGGCCGAACTCAATCGCGCCGCCATGCCCGCAGAGGTTTGAGATGTATCTGTTCCGTCTAGCCATGGCCAGCCTGGCTAACCGCCGCTTTACCGCGATCCTCACCGCGTTTGCCATCGCGCTTTCCGTCTGCTTGCTGCTCGCGGTGGAGCGTGTGCGCGTCGAGGCGCGCAACAGTTTCGCCAGCACCATCAGCGGCACCGACCTGATCGTCGGCGCTCGTTCCGGCTCGGTCAACCTGCTGCTGTATTCGGTGTTCCGCATTGGCAACGCCACCAACAACATCCGTTGGGACAGCTACGAGCACTTCGCCGCCAACCCTCAAGTGAAATGGGCGATCCCGATCTCCCTCGGCGACTCCCATCGCGGCTACCGGGTGATGGGCACCAACGAATCCTACTTCGAGCACTACCAGTACGGGCGCAAGCAAAACCTCGAGCTGGCCAGCGGCCGCGCCTTCGCCACCGACCCGTTCGAGGTGGTGCTCGGCGCCGAAGTGGCCGACGCGCTGCATTACAAACTCGGCGACAAGCTGGTGCTGGCCCACGGCGTGGCGGTGGTCAGCCTGGTCAAGCATGACGACAAGCCGTTCACGGTGGTCGGCATTCTCAAGCGCACCGGCACGCCGGTGGACCGCACGCTGCATATCAGCCTCGGCGGCATGGAAGCGATCCATATCGACTGGCACAACGGTGTGCCGGCCCAGGGCAAAGGCCGCATCAGTGCCGACCAGGCGCGCAATATGGACCTGACGCCGCAGGCCATTACCGCGTTCATGCTCGGCCTGAACAACAAGATTTCCACCTTTGCCTTGCAACGGGAGATCAATGAATTCCGTGGCGAGCCAATGCTGGCGATCCTGCCCGGTGTCGCGCTGCAAGAACTCTGGAGCATGATGGGCACTGCCGAAAAAGCCTTGTTTGTGATCTCGCTGTTCGTAGTACTGACCGGTTTGATCGGCATGCTCACCGCGATCCTCACTAGCCTTAACGAGCGTCGCCGCGAGATGGCGATCCTGCGGTCGGTGGGTGCGCGGCCTTGGCACATCGCAACGCTGCTGATCTTCGAAGCCTTTGCCCTGGCCTTGTCTGGCGTGTTGGCGGGCCTGGGGTTGCTGTACCTGTGCATAGCCGCATCACGGGGTTATTTGCAGGCCAACTACGGTCTGGACCTGCCGATGTCGTGGCCGAGCGAATATGAATGGACGTTGCTCGCCGGTATCCTGGCAGCCGCCCTGTTGATGGGCAGCGTGCCCGCGTGGCGCGCCTACCGCCAATCTTTGGCCGATGGCCTGTCCATCCGTGTATGAGGAAGGCTTCGATGCGTCGTGCCCTGTTTGCCCTGTTGTTGTTGATAGCCGTGCCTGCCTGGGCGCAGGAACAGCCCAAGGATCTGTCCTGGCAGGAGATGATCCCGCCGGATGCGCCACCTGAAGTGCCCAATATGAAGCCGCTGCACGACCTGTCGAACATGGCCGATGCCTTGTCCGTCGAAGCCGCGCCGGCGGCCAAGCAGGACATGCCTAACGCGCCAGTGGTACAGAGCCTGGACGGCCAGCACATTCGCCTGCCGGGGTATATCGTGCCCCTGGAAGTCAGCGAAGAAGGCCGCACCACGGAGTTTCTGCTGGTGCCGTATTTCGGCGCCTGTATCCATGTGCCGCCACCGCCGTCGAACCAGATCGTGCATGTGAAAAGCGAGGTGGGGGTGAAGCTCGATGAGCTGTATCAGCCGTACTGGATCGAAGGCGCGATGCAGGTCAAGCCATCGTCCAGCGAATTGGCCGATGCCGGTTACCAGATGGATGCCCAGAAGATTTACATGTACGAGCTTGAGGAATAACTCCACACACCGAAGCTCCCACAGGTTTAGATCAGTGGCGCAAGTGACTGATCACCCTTTCATTGAGCTGAGTCAAAAGACCGTACGGAACGATCTTTACCATTGGACGTACAACTTTTAAACGTCCTTTGGAGCTCCCATGAACAAGTCTCTGCTCGGCGCGTCCCTCTTCGCGCTCGCCCTCGTCGCCCCCGTCGCCCACGCTCACCAGGCGGGCGATATTCTGGTTCGCGCCGGTGCAATCACCGTGAACCCGAAGGCCGACAGCAGCAGCGTCAAGGTTGACCAGGGCCCATTGGCCGGCACCAATCTGGGCGGCAAGGCGACCATGAGCAGCGACACCCAACTGGGCTTGAACTTCGCCTACATGATCACCGACCACGTCGGCATCGAATTGCTCGCGGCCACACCGTTCGAGCATGACGTGAAGATCAAGAACACCGCCCTGGGCGCCGCCAATGGCAAGCTCGGCACGCTGAAGCACCTGCCGCCGACCTTGAGCGTCGTGTACTACCCGCTGGACCACAAATCCGCGTTCCAACCGTATGTGGGCGCCGGTATCAACTACACCTGGATCTACGACGAGCACGTGGGCAGCCGCGCCGAACAGGCTGGTTTCAGCAACTTCAAGGCCGAGAACTCCTGGGGCTGGGCTGCACAGATCGGCGCCGACTACATGATCAACGACAAGTGGATGATCAACGCCCAGGCGCGCTATATCGACATCAGCACCAAGGCGACTGTGGATAACAACGCGCTGGGCCAGGGCACTCGGGCCAAGGTCAATGTGGATGTAGACCCGATGGTTTACATGGTGGGTATCGGCTACAAGTTCTGAGTTCGGTTTAAGCCACACCGCATAACCCATGTGGGAGGGGGCTTATGTGGGAGCCGGGCTTGCCCGCGATGCAGACACCACGGTGTATCAGTGATACCCAGGTGATGCTATCGCAGGCAAGCCAGCTCCCACATAAGTCCCCTCCCACATTTTGGTTTTGAGGGTGTCAGCTATGGCGGTAGAAGCGATCCAGAAGCGCCGGCAAGCCTGCCCGCCATGCCCTGGGCTTGATGCCGAAGGTGTGGAGGATTTTCTTGCAGGCCAACACCGCATGCTGCGGTTCATCCGCCGCATCCGGCCGCGCTGCGTGAGCCTGGGCGGTGGGGGACTCGATGGCCAGCGGATGGAAGTTGCGCGCTTCAGTCAGAATCGCCTGCCCCAGCGCCAACGGGGTAGTCGCCTCGTGGCCGGCGTAGTGGTAGGTGCCCCACAGCGGCGCAGCGCAATCGAGTTGCTTGAGCACCGAGATGATCACCCGCGCCGCATCGTCCACCGGCGTCGGGTTGCCCCGGCGGTCGTCGGCCATCAGTAGCTCGTCGGCGTTCTCGGCCCGGGCCAGAAAGCGCCCGAGCGTGCCGTCGACGCTGTCATCGAGCAACCAGCCAAACCGCAGCAGCACATGCTGCGGGCACGTAGCGCGCACGCTTTGTTCGATACGCCACAACGCCTGGCCGCGCAGGCCCAGGGGCACCGGCTCGTCTTTCTCGCTGTAGGCCGTGGCGCGGGAGCCATCGAATACGCGGTAGCTGGACGGTTGCAGCAGGGTGATGCTGTGATGCTGGCACAGCTCGGCCAGGCGTTCGATGGCGAACTCCTGGGCGGCCAAGCGGGTTTCGCTCACGGCTTCGGCCTGGAACCAGTCGAAATAGTAGGCGAGGTTGATCAAGGCATCGGGACGGGTGTCGTCGAGCAATTGGGTGAGGCTTGCGGCATCCCAGCCGTCTTGGGGCGGTTTGGGGGCGAGGAAACCGATGTCTTCCTCCGCACCGAGGCGAATCAGCGCCTGCCCGAGGGCATTCCCGCCGCCCAGTAACATAAGGCGCATTCGCATAGATTGAGCAGGCCCGGTCTGTTTGGAACGATGGTTATTATCGACAGGCATGTGCGCCTTGCCGTAGGTAGTTGCCAGAATCGTTGCATTTTGCGGGTTTGTAGCGCAACCGTCACGGATAAAGTGCGGGGTTGCAACTTGGCCCCGCCGGTTGCATATAGGGTGAATGAACCTTCCCGAATCAACGGACAAGGGTTTGCACGGCTTTCACCCCGCCGTCAGCACTTGGTTCCGTAGTACCTTTCCTTCGGTGACCAACGCCCAGGCCCAGGCGTGGCCGTTGATCCGCCAGCGCCGCTCGACGCTGATCGCCGCGCCCACCGGCTCCGGCAAGACGCTGACGGCCTTCCTGGCGGTGCTGGACGACCTGGTGCACCAAGGCCTGGCCAACGGCGGCGAACTGCCGGACCAAACCCTGGTGGTGTATGTGTCGCCGCTCAAGGCGCTATCCAACGATATCCAGATCAACCTGCAAAACCCGCTGGCCGGCATTACCGAACATCTAGAGAAACGGGGGCTGCCGCCGCTGGTAATCCGCACCGCTGTGCGCACCGGCGACACCCCGCAAAAAGACCGCGCCCAGATGCGCAAACGCGCACCGCATATCCTGGTAACCACTCCTGAATCGCTCTACGTGCTGCTTGGCTCGGATTCCGGCCGGCACATGCTCGCCAGCACACGTACGGTGATCGTCGATGAGATCCACGCCATCGCCGCTGGCAAGCGCGGCAGCCACTTGGCCTTGAGCCTGGAGCGCCTGCAAGGGCTGTGTGCCGAGCCATTGACCCGTATCGGCTTGTCGGCCACGCAAAAACCCATCGAAGCCGTCGCACGCTTTTTAGTTGGCACCGAACGTGATTGCGCCATTGTGGATATCGGCCACGCCCGCCCCCGTGACCTGGCGATCGAAGTGCCGCCGGTGCCGCTCTCGGCGGTGATGGCCAACGACGTGTGGGAGTTGGTCTACGATCGCCTCGCGCAATTGGCCCGTGAACACCGCACCACCCTGGTATTCGTCAATACCCGACGCCTGGCCGAACGCCTGGCCCGGCACTTGAGCGAGCGCCTGGGCAAGACCGCCGTGGCCGCTCACCACGGCAGTCTGGCCAAGGAGATGCGCCTGGATGCCGAACAGCGCCTCAAGGCCGGCGAACTGCAAGTGTTGATCGCCACGGCGTCCCTGGAGCTGGGGATTGATATCGGCGAAGTGGACCTGGTGTGCCAGATCGGCTCACCCGGTTCCATCAACGGCTTCCTGCAACGGGTCGGCCGTTCCGGGCACCAGGTCGGCGGCACGCCCAAGGGGCGCCTGTTTGCCACCACCCGCGACGACCTGATCGAGTGCGCCGCGCTGCTCGACTGCGTGCGCCGTGGAGAGCTGGATACCTTGCATATTCCGGTGGCACCGCTCGATGTACTGGCCCAGCAGATCATCGCCGAGGTCAGCGCCCAGGAATGGCCGGAACAGGCGCTGCTGGCGCTTATCCACCGCGCCGCGCCTTACGCCGAACTGGATGAACGCCACTACCAGGCCCTTTTGCAGATGCTCAGCGAGGGCTACAACGGCCGCCAGGGCATGCGCAGCGCCTACCTGCACCGCGACGCCGTGGCCCACACCCTGCGCGGCCGCCGTGGCGCCAGGCTCACGGCGGTAACCAGCGGCGGCACGATCCCCGACAACGCCGACTACAGCGTGTTGCTGGAGCCGCAAAGCCTGAATATCGGCAGCGTCAACGAAGACTTTGCGGTGGAAAGCATCGCCGGGGATATCTTCCAGCTCGGCAATACCTCCTATCGCATCCTGCGTGTCGAAGCCGGCAAGGTGCGGGTCGAAGACGCCCAGGGCCGCCCCCCGACCATTCCGTTCTGGTTGGGTGAAGCGCCCGGGCGCAGCAACGAGTTATCGGTGGCCGTGGCCCGCTTGCAAGGGCAATTGGACAGCTTGCTCGGCGCCACGCCCGGCGACCTGCAACCGGCCCTCGACCGGCTTACCGGCACCCTGGGTCTCAATGTCGCCAGCGCCGACCAACTGTTGGATTACCTCGCCCGGTCGCGCCAGGCCCTGAGCGCCTTGCCGTCCCAGGACACATTGATCATGGAACGGTTTTTCGATGCGTCCGGCGGCACCCAACTGATCATCCACACGCCGTTTGGCAGCCGCATCAACCGCGCCTGGGGCCTGGCCTTGCGCAAGCGCTTTTGCCGTACCTTCAATTTCGAGTTGCAAGCGGCGGCCAGTGAAAATGCCATCGTGCTGTCGTTGTCCACCAGTCACAGCTTCGCGCTGGATGAGGTGTGGCGTTACCTCAACAGCAACAGTGCCGAGCACATCCTGATCCAGGCCGTGCTGGATGCGCCACTGTTCGGTGTGCGCTGGCGCTGGAATGCCGGCGTGGCCCTGGCGCTGCCGCGTTATACCGGCGGGCGCAAGGTGGCGCCGCAGATCCAGCGCATGAAGAGCGAAGACCTGATCGCCAGCGTATTTCCCGACCAGATCGCCTGCCTGGAAAACCTCTCCGGCGAACGCGAAATCCCCAACCACCCGCTGGTGGAGCAAACCCTCGACGACTGCCTGCACGAGGCTATGGACAGCGACGCCTGGCTGGCGCTGCTGCGGCGCATGGAACGCGGCGACGTGCGGTTGATCAGCCGCGACCTGCCCGCGCCCTCGCCCATGGCCGCAGAAATCCTCAGCGCTAAACCCTATACCTTCCTCGACGACGCCCCCCTGGAAGAGCGCCGCACCCAGGCCGTGCTCAACCGACGCTGGAGCGACCCGCAGAGCACCGACGACTTGGGCGCCCTGGATGCCGACGCCATCGCCGGTGTACGCGAAGAAGCCTGGCCGGCGCCCAATGGCCTGGATGAAATGCATGAAGCGTTGATGAGCCTGGCGTGCATCGCAGCGGGCGAAGTTACGCCGCAATGGGCCCAATGGTTGCAGGCCTTGCGCAAGGCCGGGCGGGCCTATCAGTTGCCCAATGGAATGTGGGGCGCCGTAGAGCGCTTGAATTGTTTGCAGGCGCTGTATCCCAACGATCTGCCGTTGCTGCCGGGGTTCGATGAGCCCTGGTCCTTTGATGAAGCGCTGGTGGAAGTGCTACGTGCGCGCCTCAGTGGTTTTGGCCCACTGACCCTGGTCGAGATCGCAGCGCCCCTGGCATTACCGGTGGTGGCGCTTACCCAGGCCCTGGCACGCCTGGAACAAGAAGGCTACGTGCTGCGCGGTCACTTCAGCCCCGGCGTGGGTGAAGAACAATGGTGCGAACGTCATTTGCTGGCGCGCATTCATCGCTACACGGTCAAGCGCCTGCGCCGGGAAATCGAGCCGGTGGCATTGCAGGATTTCATGCGCTTTCTGTTCGATTGGCAACACCTGTCCCACAGCACCCGCGGCCAGGGCAGCGCCGTGTTGCCGCAAATCGTCGGCCAGTTCGAAGGCTATGCCGCTGCCACGTCAGCCTGGGACACAGACCTGCTCAGCGCCCGCATCAAGGATTACTCATCGACCTGGCTCGATGACCTGTGCCGCAGCGGCAAGCTGGTCTGGACGCGCCTGAGCAACAAGGCCGGCGCCATGGCATTGCGCAGCACCCCGGTGGTTTTGCTCCCCCGTAGCCAGGTAGCGTTGTGGAGCGGGCTGACCGAGCCTACCGACAGCACCACGTTGTCGCCCAAGACGCAGAAGGTCCACCTGGCCCTGCGCGAGCATGGCGCGCTGTTTTTCGATGAACTGGTACACGAGGCCCATTTGCTGCCCAGCGAGTTGGAGACAGCCTTGCAGGAATTGGTAGGCGCCGGCTTGGTGAATGCTGACAGCTTCGCCGGCCTGCGCGCCTTGACCACCCCCGCGAGCAAACGCCAGGCGCGCAGCAGTCGACGTGGGCGCGGGGCGTTTGTCGGCGGTATGGACGACGCCGGGCGTTGGGCCTTGGTTCGCCGCTCGGCGACCGCCGCCGGCGCGCATACGGCCGAGACCCTGGAGCATGTGGCGATGACCCTGCTGCGCCGCTATGGCGTGGTGTTCTGGCGGCTGCTGGAGCGCGAGGCGGATTGGTTACCGAGTTGGCGCGAGTTGCTGCGCACCTTCCATCGGTTGGAGGCGCGAGGCGAGATCCGTGGCGGGCGGTTTGTCAGTGGGTTGGCGGGAGAGCAGTTTGCATTGCCGGAGGCGATACCGTTGCTGCGCGAGGTGCGGCGGCGGCCCCATGATGGGAGTTTAATTGCGGTGTGTGGGGCGGATCCGTTGAATCTTGTCGGCACGCTGTTACCGGGAGCCAAGGTGCCAGCGGTAAGCGGTAATCGGGTTGTGTACCGTGATGGGGTGCCGGCGGCGGTGATGGTAGGGGGCAAGCAGCAGGTTTTGTTGGAGATGGATCAGCAAGCGGTGCAGGAGAAGTTGATCAGGCGCTGACCTTGAGGGCCTCATCGGGAGCAAGCCCCCTCCCACACTTGAAACGTGTTCACAAATCTCAATGTGGGAGGGGCTTGCTCCCGATGGGGCCAGAACAGCCACCTTCATCATTGAGACCTGGGCTGCTCCGTCAACACCACCGCATCCTGCTCATGCTCCTGTGCCACACGCTTAGGCAACAACACCTGCTGTGGATAAGTTTGCGCAAAATGCACCTCATCACAGTTATCCACAAGCTTTTTCAAACGCTGATTAAACGCACGGCTGACTGCGTATTGGCCACCCGAAACCGTGCGGAACTGCGCCGTGAGCACCACGCCATTGAGGTCCATCTTGTCCACCCCGAACACTTCCAACGGCCCTTGCAGGTTGTACTTGAGGAACACATCGTCGCGAATCGACTGGCCGGCCTCGCGGATTAGCTCCACGGCCCTGTCCACGTCAGTGTCGTAGGTGAACTGCACCGAGAAGAAGGCATAGGCAAATTGACGGGACTGGTTGGTGACCGCCTTGATCTGCCCGAACGGCACCGAATGCACAAACCCCTTGCCGTCACGCAGGCGCAGGGTGCGGATGGTCAGGCCCTCCACGGTGCCGGCGTGACCAGAGTCGAGCACCACCCAATCGCCGATGGACAGGGTGTCTTCGATAATGATGAACAGGCCAGTAATCACGTCCTGCACCAGTTGCTGGGAACCGAAACCGATCGCCAGTCCCACCACCCCGGCGCCCGCCAGCAACGGCGCGACATTGATGCCCAGATTGGCCATGGTGGTGATCGCGCAGATCACCACCAGGATGATCTTCACTGCATTGCGCAGCAGCGGCAGGATGGTTTTGACCCGGGTACTGGGCTGACGACTGGAGCGCTTATTCACCGGTGGTTTGAGGGCTTCCTGGATCGCGGTGTCGAGCACCACCCAGAACAGCCAGGTCACCAACAGGATCAGGCCGATGCTGCTGAGGGAATCACTGATGGCCCGGCCCACCGAGTTGCGCTGGGCGAATTCGAACAGCGAAACGCCCCAGATACGCCCGAGTATCTCGATAAACGCGATGGCCATGACGATACGCAAAATTGCGTGCAGCAAACTCAGGAAGCGTTCCTTGTAGGCACTGCTGCGTTGGATCGATACCTGGCTGCGGGACTTGAACAGGTGTTGCAGCACGGTGCTGAGAAACACCGTGCCGATCAGTAACAAGGTGGTGAGCAACGCGCAGCGCAGGGCCTCTTGGTTGTCGTCACCGGCACCGATCAGGTTGACCACCGACACCAGCACCATCAACAGAATCGGCCAGTACCAGAGCCCGGAAAACACCCGCAGCGACTGTTGCAATGCTGGATGTTTGAGACGCTGGGCCAACGGCCGATTGCGGATCAAATGGGCCACCGGCCGCCGCAGGCGTACCACCAGCACGCCAAAGATGACTGCGGCAAACAGGCCGGTAAACACGGCGATGCTGCTGGTGATATTGCCGCCCAACTGACGAGCGATTTGCGGGCTGGTCAGCGCATCGCTGAGGGCCGCGAGAAAGCCGATCAGGAACAGCGGCTTGGGGCAATAGTCACGAATGATCTGCACGGCAGACCGCTTGTGCCCGACGTTGAACATGACAATGACGCACAGCAACAGCGAGGTGGAAAAGATGCCACTGCTGGTGGCGTAGGCAAAACACAGTGCCAGGGCTCGGCCGACAGACGCAGGTAAAAAGTGACTGACATAAAGGGTCAGCGGCAGGCAGATCAGCGCTGGAATCGTGTAGGGCACCACATAGCCCAGCAAGCCTTGCAGCCGTTGACGCCGCGCAAGGAACGGGCGGCGGCTCGTGCGTTGCACAACCAGACGCCCAAGCATCGTCAACAGGGTAAAGGCACCGGCCCACACGCCGGACAACAGCAGGAAATCGCCGGCCACGCTCCAGGGCGAGCGTGCGGCTGTCTGGTCTACCAGGCGTCCGACTTCGTCTGCGGCGCGATCAGCACGCAGGCGCCAGGCGTCGATGAGGTTCTGGTCGAGGTCGAGCTTGTTCTGCACGTCGTCGATGCTGGAGCTGATGGCCCCGAGCAACCCGCCCTCCACCAGCAGCTCCGGCTTGGCCGGTGTGTCGGCAGCAGGCGCAGAGGCCGCGGCCTGCAATGCGCCATTGCCGCAGAGCAGCAGCGCGCCGAGCAGTAATGCAGTCTTTAAATTCAGCAAAACAGCAAGCTCCTTCAGCAGGGTCTGTAAGGAACTGACGAGCTGGGGCCTTTATCGTTCCCTGCATTTGCAATGCCCCTCCCGCATTTCACCCCTATTACCGCCTGTAGGAATGTGGAAACTTTCAGCCAAATAGCGCAGTCATCCCATAACGGAGGTCACCTCACCCACCATCCACGGGAGTAAACATGGCGGCGATTCACATCGGCATTTCCGGCTGGCGCTACACGCCCTGGCGCGGGGACTTTTACCCCGAAGGGCTGACCCAGAAACGCGAGTTGCAGTTTGCGTCACGCGCCGTCAACAGCATCGAAATCAACGGCTCGTTCTACGCGCTGCAAACCCCCAAGCGCTACGCCGAGTGGTATGCCGATACGCCCGAAGGTTTCCTGTTCAGTGTCAAGGCGCCCCGTTTCATCACGCATATCCTGCGCCTGCGGGACGTGCACAAGCCGATGGCGAATTTCTTCGCTTCCGGCGTGCTGGAACTCAAAGAAAAACTCGGCCCCATCCTCTGGCAGTTTCCGCCCAGCTTCAAATTCGACGCCACGCTGTTCGAAACCTTTTTGGCTGAATTACCTACCGATACCCAGCAGGCAGCCGCCCTCGCCCGCCAGCATGAGCCACGCCTGAACGGCAAGGCGAGCATGAAGGCCTATGCCAAGAAGCCTTTGCGCCATGCCGTGGAGATTCGCAACAAGAGTTTTGCCGTGCCGGAGTTCATCCAATTGCTGGATAAGCACGGTGTGGCGCTGGTGGTCGCGGACACTGCCGGCAAGTGGCCGTACATGGAAGACGTGACCGCTAACTTCATGTACCTGCGCTTGCACGGCGACAAGCAGTTATACGCCAGCGGTTATAGCGCCGAAGCGCTCCAGCGCTGGGGTGACCGTATCGAGCGCTGGGCCCATGGCAAGCAGCCAGCCGATGCACACCTCGTCGACCCGCACCACACACCCCGCAGACGTAAACAGCGCGATGTGTTCTGCTTTTTCGACAACGACATCAAAGTTCGCGCCCCCTTCGATGCACGCCAATTGCTGCAACGTTTCGGGCTGGACCAACACCTGCTCACCGAACCTGGCCGGCTGCCGGAACCAGGAGTATTGCCATGACGCATCCAGAGCTGATCCCCACCCCGCGGACCACCGCCATCACCCGTTTCACGGTGCTGACGGTTAATATCCACAAGGGTTTCACCGCACTGAATCGCCGCTTCATCTTGCCCGAGCTGCGTGAAGCGGTGCGCAGCGTGGGCGCAGACATGGTGTTCTTGCAGGAGATCCATGGCACCCACGAACGTCATCCCCAGCGCTACAGCGACTGGCCAAAAATGCCGCAGTATGAATTCCTGGCCGACAGCATCTGGCCGCAATTTGCCTATGGGCGCAATGCGGTGTACCCCCATGGCGACCATGGCAATGCACTGCTGTCGAAATTCCAGATCATCCGCTACGACAACCTCGACATTTCACAAAGCGGCCATGAAAACCGTGGCCTACTGCATTGCGTGCTGCGCCTGCCGGGCAGCGGTCAGCAGGTGCACGCGATCTGCATCCACCTGGGCTTGCGCGAGGTGCATCGCCAACAACAATTGCGCTTGCTGGAACAACGTATCAGCGAGATTCCCGCCGATGCGCCGTTGGTGGTCGCTGGCGATTTCAACGACTGGCGGCAAAAAGCCGACCTGAGCCAAAGCGGTTTGCAGGAAGTGTTCATGCACACCCTTGGCAAACCGGCGCGCACCTTCCCGGCACGCCTGCCGTTGCTGCCGCTGGACCGCATTTATGTGCGCAACCTGACGGTGCACAACCCTCGCGTGCTCACCACTCGCCCCTGGTCCCATTTATCAGACCATGTGCCGCTGTCGGTGGAGGTTGAGCTATGAACGTTGCGGTAGACCATATCGCCACAGACCAACCGCCAGATGACAGCAAGGCGCGAGATCTGGATTACGGCTGGCAGAGCGGCAACCAGGTGGCGTTGCTGGAGAACGGCGAGGCGTACTTTCCTGCCGTGTTCGAGGCATTGCGCAGCGCCGAGCGCGAGATCCTGCTGGAGACCTTCATCCTTTTTGAAGACAAGGTCGGCTTTGAGCTGCACAGCATCCTCATCGAGGCGGCCAAGCGTGGGGTAAAGGTGGTGGTCAGCCTCGACGGTTTTGGTTGCGGCGAGCTGAGCCCGGGCTTCCTGCGGGAGTTGGCCGAAGCCGGGGTGATGGTGCAAATGTTCGACCCGGCGCCCAAGACCTTCGGCATACGCACTAACTGGTTTCGCCGCCTGCACCGCAAGATTGTGGTGGTGGATGCCCGCGTGGCGTTTATCGGCGGGATCAATTTTTCTGCTGACCATTTGGCGGATTTCGGCCCCGAAGCCAAGCAGGATTACGCCGTGCAGGTGATCGGCCCGGCCGTGGCCGACCTGCACCATTTCGCCCTTGCCCAAAGTGGCCGCCAGGTGCGCAGCCGTCGCGGTTGGCGGCGGCGCCAGCAGCGGCCTTCACCCTGGACGAACGAGCCAGGCGACGGCCTGGTACGCCTGATCTACCGCGACAATATCCAGCATCGTGACGACATCGAAGACGCGTATATCCATGCGTTGAGCCAGGCCCGGCAGCGGGTGGTGATCGCCAACGCGTACTTCTTCCCCGGCTATCGCCTGCTTCGCGAGATCCGTAACGCGGCGCGCCGTGGCGTGCAGGTGCAATTGATCATGCAGGGCCAGCCCGACGTGCTGTTGGCAAAACTGGCCGCGCGCATGCTCTATGACTATCTGCTCAAGGATGGCGTGGTGATTCACGAATACTGCCAACGCCCACTGCACGGCAAGGTGGCGCTGGTGGATGACGAATGGAGCACCGTCGGTTCGAGCAACCTGGACCCACTCAGCCTGGCATTAAACCTGGAGGCCAATGTGCTGATTCGCGACCGGGCTTTCAATCAGCAGCTCTACGAACGCCTGGAAGCCCTCGCCCACAATCATTGCCAGACCATGCCGGAAAAGCGCAAGCCACGCCTGTGGCTCTGGCGCTTGACCGTGGGTTTCCTGGTGTTTCATGTGATGCGCCATTTCCCGGTACTGGCCAGTTGGTTGCCGGCCCACAAACCGCGCTTGAAACCTTTTGAGGCCACGCCCCATGACGTCTGAAGCCCGCCCCCAAACGCAAGCCTCTGGGTTCAAGCGCTGGAAGAAACCGCTGACGATTGCGTTCTTCGTGCTGCTGATCGTGTTGTTTACCCTGCTCGCCCGGCGCATCGACTGGAGCGAAGTGTTCCAGACCCTGAGCGAGTTCAAGCTACGCACATTGTTCATCGCCGGCGCGCTGACGCTGTGCAGTTTTATCGTCTATGCCTGCTTCGATTTGATCGGCCGCACCTACATTCGCCAGCCATTGCGTTGGAAGCAGATATTGCCGGTGGGCATCATCAGCTACGCGTTCAACCTCAACCTCAGCGCCTGGGTCGGCGGCATCGCCATGCGGTATCGGCTGTATTCACGCCTGGGCGTGAGCACCAGCAATATCGCCAAGATCCTCGGCCTGAGCCTGGCCACCAATTGGTTCGGCTATATGGCGTTGGCCGGGGTGGTATTCAGCAGCGGGTTGGTGACCCTGCCGCCAGGCTGGAAGCTCAGCAGCGGCGCCTTGCAAGGCGTCGGGGTGTTATTGGTGATCGCGAGCCTGGGCTACCTGGCGGCGTGCCGGTTTTCGAAAAAGCGTGCGTGGTCGATTCGCGGTATCGAGATCAACTTGCCGTCGTTGCGCATGGCCTGTTTGCAGTTGGCCCTGGGTGCGTTGAACTGGTCATTGATGGCCGCGGTGATCTTTACCTTGCTGCCGGCCAAACTGGATTACCCACTGGTGCTGGGCGTGCTGTTGATCAGTGCGATTGCCGGGGTGGTCACCCATAT
Source organism: Pseudomonas sp. PA-7-1E (assembly GCF_021605325.1). Classification (NCBI taxonomy): domain Bacteria; kingdom Pseudomonadati; phylum Pseudomonadota; class Gammaproteobacteria; order Pseudomonadales; family Pseudomonadaceae; genus Pseudomonas; species Pseudomonas sp. PA-7-1E. Next base: position 45,597 of record NZ_WKFA01000023.1, on the reverse strand, counting down.
CCCCGCCGGGTTGGGGGTGTTGGAGGCGGTGTTCATTGCGCTGTTGCAGCATGAGGCGTCGCGGGGGAGTTTGCTGGCCGGGCTGATCGCGTACAGGGCGATTTATTTTATCTGCCCGTTGTTGATTGCACTGGTGATGTATTTGGGGGTGGAGGCCAAGGCCAAGGCGTTGCGAGTGAAGAAGACAGCCTGATGAGGCGGTGGTGACTGTTGAATCGCTATCGCGGGCAAGCCCGGCTCCCACAGGGGAATGCATTCCAAGGTGGTGCCAGGCTTGCCCGCGATAGCGATCACAAGGGCAACGACTATCGGGCCTGAATGATGCTCAACCGCTCCCCCACCACCATCTCGGTAATCCAGTCCACCAGGATCGAGGTGTACGCCTGCTGCGACACCGGGTCGCTCAGGGAATGGTCGGCGCCGTCGATGATGCGGTGGGTCAGCGAATGGGTCTGCTGGCACGCTGCGCGGTAACTCATGATGGTGGCGTGGGGCACATGGTCGTCGGTTTCCGATTCGACAATCAGCACATCGCCGGTAAATTGCGCGCAGGCATGCAGGGCGCGGTTGGTTTCGGCGTGCACGAGGGTGCCGCGGTAATCCATCAGGTCGGCTTTATCCAAGTCGCGCTTGGGCTTGAGCCATTCCTGGTCGCGGTACAGCGCCGGCACTCGCAGCGCCAGCCAACGTACCGGGCGCAATGAGGTGAGGATCGCCGCGAGGTACCCGCCATAACTGGTGCCCACCACTGCCACCGCCGAGGTGTCGATAGCCGGGTGGGACAGCAGGCGATCGTAAGCGGCCAACAGGTCGCGCAGGTTGTCTTCGCGGGTGACGCGGGACAAGGGGATGCCGGTGCCAGCATGGCCACGCAGGTCGAAGGTCAGGCATACACATCCAAGGCCTGCGATGCCTTTGGCCCGCTCCAGGTCGCGCTCCTGGCTGCCGCCCCAGCCGTGCACGAACAATACGCCGGGCACTTTGGACTTGGGACTGAGGAATGTCCCGCTCATCTGTTCGTCGTCTATATCGATGGTGATGCTCTCGCTTCTAGCCGTCATAAGTCTTGACCGTCACATACTTGAGTAGAAAGTCGCTGTTTTCGGCCGGGCCTCGGTATACCTCGATGGCATCCGCCGGCAGCGCCTGGTCTACATAGGTTTCTACCGAGGACACACGGATGGCTTTAAGGCCCGGATGGTTGATAAAACTCTGCAACGCCGCGACTTCCGCGCTGCTGGCCCCGCCCATGCGCCAGGATTGTTCGAGCACACCACTGCGGCGCTGGCCTGTGCTGTCCAGGCCTTGGGCGATGTCGTAGTTGCGGCGCGAGGCGAAGAAGCCTGGGTAGGCCTCATTCGCAGCACGGTCGAAAACCAGCGCCTGTTCGATGGCCTCACGCACGTCTTCAGGCAGATCCAGTTTGAGCAGGGCAGCGTAATCACCGGGGACGACCAGCAGATCGGAACCGCCGTAGACCTCTTCCCCCTGCCCGTCTTGCGTCAGGTGCTGCTCGCCGCAGTAGCTGAAGAGGTGAGCGCCGATAAAGCTCTGGCCCACACTGTGGGTGACCACCGCGTGCAGGTCTTGTTCCAGCACCACACCTTCATTGAACATTCGGGCCGCTTCCGGGCGCGCCACTATCGCGTCGAACTCATCCAGGCTGTGGATAACTTCCTGCCCCCGCCCTGCACAGGCATTTACGGGTTTCAGACGAATCGGGCCGCTGTAGAGCAAGCGGGTCGCGGCAGGCCGTGCATCCTCAAGGGCGAACACACTCACACCGTCCAACACCACGTCACGCACACGCTCGCAGAATGACGGCGACCAGCCTTCGGGCGCCTTGGCCTCGGGACTCAGCAGCCCGTGACTGATGGCTTTGGTGCAGATGAACGCGTGATCGACATAGCCGCCCCACAGATCTTGTGGCCCCTTGATATTGAGCTGGTGCGCTTGGGCTGGCCCGACCAGGGTTTGCGTGGGCAGCAGATACAATTCCCGACCCGCATGCAGGGCCGGGTCGTAACTGCCACCGAACTTGAGCCCCAGGATCTGCGCGAGCCAGCGTGCGAGGGCGCGGTTGGTCTCAATTTCATGCAGGGGCGCACCCTCTCGCATGGAGTGGGCGACCACCAACTTCTTGCGACTTATGGGGGTCATGCGGTCCCCTTTTCTATCAACCTTTGTGTAGCAGTGAGGTTGCATGGATCAGGCCAACGCTGGGATTGAGGGAAGAGCTGTTAAATCAATCAGTTGCGCAAAAAGTGATGGCCGTTAGCCTGTTTTATTCTGCACGACCCGGGGAGAAGCCTGCGGCGTTCTGCACGATTCAAACCCCGAAGCGGTTGCGGTAATCGCTGGGGGACAGGCCGGTGATTTTCTTGAAGATGGCGCGAAAGGCGCTGGGGTCCTGATAGCCCACGGTCCAGGCAATGTGATCGATCGTGCCGTTGGTGAACTCCAGCATCTGCCGCGCCTTGCCGACTCGCAGATGCTGACAGTACTCGGTGGGTTTCAGCCCGGTGGCGTTGCGAAAGCGGCGCAAGAACGTGCGCTCCTCCAGGTTCGCCTCCTGCGCCATCGCCGCCACGGACACATCCACCGCGCCACTGGCCTGCAGCCAATGCTGGACCTTGAGGACCGCACCATCACCATGCCTGAGAATCGGCGCAAAGTTGCTACCGCACTGGCTGGCACTGGCGCTGTGCTCGATCACCAGAAAGCGCGCAGTGTCAGCTGCAATGCTCGGCCCCATAAGCCGATCGACCAGGCGCAGGCCCAGCTCCGACCAGGCCATCAGCCCAGCGGAGGTGATCAGGTCGCCGTCATCGACAATAGGTTTATCCGCTTCCAGTCGCACCGCCGGGTAACAGGCCGCAAAAGACTTCGCGGAGGACCAGTGGGTGGTGGCACTGCGGCCATCCAACAGGCCGCTGCGCGCCAGCATGATCGAGCCGATGCACACGCCGCCCAGCACGGTGCCGCCCGCATGTTGCAGGCGCAGCCATTCCAGCAGCGCAGGCGGCGCCTGGTCTTCGGTGAACTCTGCAATTGAGGGCGGCACCAACACGGCCATCATCGGTTGCTCGGGGCCTGGGTGGCTGTCGAACGTGCGCGCGGGCGTGCCGTGGGCATCTACCTGCCAGTGGCTGACCCGCAGCAGCGGTAACTGCGCAGATTCATGCTCGGCGGCGATGCGGTTAGCGACCCCGAACAGGTCGGTCAGCCCGTGGACTGCGGCGAGTTGCGCGCCCTGGTAGATCAACACACCCAGCTCGACAGTGCTGCGTTGCGCGGCCATTGTCAGTTTTCCCCCTGTTATTGTCGGTGCAGCCAATTCTCGGTGTGATCGCCAGCTAAGATACTAGGCCCATCAACCCATCACGAGGCAACACACATGGCCAAGCAGGCGCTCATCCTAATCGATATCCAGAACGACTACTTCCCCCAGGGCAAGTGGCCGCTCGACGGCGTGGAAGCCGCAGCGGATAAGGCGGCGCAGGTGCTCCAGGCGTTTCGGCAGGCAGGCGATGCGGTGATTCATGTACGGCATGAGTTCGCTGGCGACGACGCACCGTTCTTCACACCGGGCTCCGAAGGCGCGCATTTGCATGCCAAGGTGCTCAACGAGGGCGATGAACCGGTGGTGCTCAAACACTTCGTGAATGCGTTTCGCCAAACCAACCTGCGCGAACTGCTGGAACAGCGCAGCATCACCGAGGTGGTGGTGGTGGGTAGCATGAGCCATATGTGCGTTGACGCCGTGGTGCGGGCGGCAGCGGACCTGGGCTACAAGGTTACGGTGATCCATGACGCCTGCGCGACCCGCGACCAGGAATTCAACGGCCAGGTGATTCCGGCGGCACAGGTGCACGGGGCGTACATGGCCTCCCTGGCATTTGGCTATGCGGGTGTAGTGTCGGCAGAGGAATATCTGAAAGCCCAAGCAGCGGCTGCGTGACCGCCACCTGGGCTGATCGCTTTAGCGTGTGGCAATGATGAACAGCCGCGGAAAGGGCAACAACACCGTGCCATCGGCCAGGGCTGGATAAGCCTGGGTAATTCGCGCCTGGTATTGCTGCAGGAAGGCGGCTTTTTCATCGTCCGTCAACGGCGCAAGAAAAGGCCGCAATGCCGAAGCCTTGAACCACTCCACCACCGCCGCGTGGTCCGCCAAGGGGTGTTGATAGGTGGTGCGCCACACGTCCACGGTACTGCAATGCTTGCTCAGCAGTTCGTAGTAGTAACTGGCGGTGTGCCGTTCATTGTGTTTGACCGCCCCTATCTTTGCCGACCATGGGCCATCGGCCGCGACTTCTCGGGCCAGGCGATGAGCGGGCTCGTCAAGGTTGTCCGGGGTTTGCACCGCCAGCGTACCGCCTGGGTTCAGTTGGTGGACCAAATGCGGGTAGAGCGTGGCGTGGTCGGGCAGCCATTGCAGCGAGGCATTGGCCAGAATCACATCCAAGCGTTGCGCAGGATGCCAGGCGCCGATGTCCGCCAGCTCGAAGTTCAACCTGGGCAGGCGCTTGCGGGCGTCTGCCAACATGTCATCGGAGCTGTCCATGCCAGTGACGTGCGCTTGGGGGAAACGCTCGGCCAGCACTTCAGTGGAGTTTCCCGGCCCGCACCCCAGGTCGACTGCGGTGCCCACGTCGGTGTTGGGAATTGCCGCAACCAGGTCACGGACGGGGCGAGTGCGCTGCTGTTCGAACATCGTGTACTGCTTGGCGGACCAGGTCATCACAGCCTTCCTTCTTTGTTAGAGGTGGCGCCAGCCTAAATCTTGTGAGCCATGAGAACAAATGCTGGGGTTGGTGTGCTGCCTGTACAAAGGCACCCCGCGCGCGACGCCTGCACGTCGACCATAAAAAACCCCCGATGCTTTCGCTATCGGGGGTTTTGTTTGTTCAGGGTCGGTCTTGGACCTTAGAACGGGATATCGTCATCAAAGCTGTCGAAATCCGGAGCCGGTTGCGGAGCAGCCTGTTGTGGTGCTGGGCGCGACTCACGCTGTGGCTGCTGGCTTGGCTGCGGACGCGACTGCTGTGGGCGCGGTGCCGAGTTGGACATGCCGCCCTGGCCCTGTTGGTCGCCCTGTGGACGGCCGCCCAGCAGTTGCATGGTGCCTTGCATGTCGACCACGATTTCGGTGGTGTAACGCTTGATGCCGTCTTTTTCCCACTCGCGGGTTTGCAGTTTGCCTTCGATGTACACCTGCGAACCTTTGCGCAGGTATTCACCGGCGATCTCCGCAACCTTGCCGAACATCGACACGCGGTGCCATTCGGTCTTCTCGACCTTCTGGCCGGTCTGCTTGTCGGTCCACTGTTCGCTGGTCGCCAGGCTCAGGTTGGTCACGGCGTTACCGTTAGGCAAGTAGCGAACTTCGGGATCCTGGCCGCAAGTACCGACCAATATGACTTTGTTAACCCCACGGGCCATAACGTTCTCCTAGGCTGGGCGCGCTGTCGGCACTGGGTTGACCAGTTGCTCGAGCGTCGCGCGATCCAATAATTCGGTGTCCAATTTGATGTAAATGGCCGCCTCTTCAGCGACCACGACTGCATCCGTTACCCCTACGACAGCCTTCAGGCGCTCTACCAGGCCGGCTTCGCGGATCGCCTCGGGCGATAGCGGCAAACGCAGACTGGTGACGTAGGGAGGTTCGCGCATGGTAACAGCAAAGACCAGCCAAAGTGCAGCCAGCCCGGCGCATCCGAGGAACACAACCGACAAACCGCCATGCTGGAACATCCAGCCGCCCATGATGCCGCCCAACGCGGAACCCAGGAACTGGCTGGTGGAATACACCCCCATGGCCGTGCCCTTGCCGCCTGCCGGTGAAACTTTACTGATCAATGACGGCAACGACGCTTCGAGCAGGTTGAAGGCGGTGAAAAACACCACCGTACCGATCACCAATGCTCGCAGGCTGTCGCCGAACTGCCAGAAGAATAGTTCAGTGAGCATCAATGTCGCGACGGCGCCGAGTAAAACTCGTTTCATTTTGCGTTTCTTCTCGCCATAGATGATGAACGGGATCATGGCGAAGAACGAAATCAACAGCGCAGTGAGGTAGACCCACCAGTGCTGTTCCTTGGGCAGGCCGGCTTTTTCCACCAGGGCCAGGGGCAAGGCGACGAAGCTGCACATCAGCATGGCGTGTAATACGAAGATACCTAAATCCAGGCGCAGCAAGTCCGGGTGCTTGAGCGTGGGAAGCAACGCCTTGCGTGCGACGCCCGATTCACGATGCTGCAGGGTACCGGTGGAGCGCGGCACCATAAAGGCAACGATCAGGATGCCAAACAACGCCATGCCGCCCGTGGCCAGGAACAGCCCATGCAAGCCGAACGCGCGCGTGAGCAAGGGCCCGACCACCATGGCCACGGCAAACGACAGGCCGATGGTCATGCCGATCATCGCCATGGCCTTGGTGCGGTGTTGTTCGCGGGTCAGGTCCGACAGCAGCGCCATCACGGCGGCGGAAATCGCACCGGCGCCCTGCAGGATGCGGCCGGCGATCACGCCCCAGATCGAATCGGATTGGGCCGCTAGCACACTGCCAAGGGCGAATACGATCAGCCCGAGATAGATCACCGGGCGACGGCCAATGCGGTCGGAAATAATCCCGAACGGGATCTGGAAAATCGCCTGGGTCAGGCCATAGGCACCAATCGCCAGGCCGATCAAGGCGGGGGTCGCACCTGCGAGATCCATCCCATAGGTGGCCAGCACTGGCAACACCATAAACATGCCCAGCATACGGAAGGCGAACACCAGGGCCAGCCCGCTTGCCGCTCGGGTCTCGCCGCTACTCATGCGTTCGCTGTGGGGATCGTGCATGGAAAAACCTCGTGTGAACCGGCGGCGATTCTACCAGTCCCATCGATTGAGAGGGTATATGCGGCGCTTTGCCGCGCAGCTTTCATGTAAGGCTGCAGGCGGCGTTTTGACAGTGTATATTCATCCAGTCTTTAGCCGTATACTCCGGCATCATTTACGCCCGCCGTGCGAGGCCATCTTGGACAAGATCCTGATTCGTGGGGCTAGAACCCACAACCTGAAGAACATCGACCTGACCCTGCCCCGGGACAAACTGATCGTCATCACCGGCTTGTCCGGCTCCGGCAAATCGTCCCTGGCGTTCGACACGCTGTATGCCGAAGGTCAGCGCCGCTATGTGGAATCCCTGTCGGCCTACGCCCGGCAGTTCCTGTCGATGATGGAAAAGCCCGATGTCGACACCATTGAAGGCCTGTCGCCGGCTATTTCCATCGAGCAGAAATCCACGTCCCACAACCCGCGCTCCACCGTGGGTACCATTACCGAGATCTACGACTACCTGCGCCTGCTCTACGCACGCGTGGGTATCCCCCGCTGCCCGGACCACGATATCCCCCTGGAAGCTCAGACCGTCAGCCAGATGGTCGACCTGGTGCTGGCCCAGCCCGAAGGCGCCAAGCTGATGCTGCTGGCGCCTGTCATTCGCGAGCGCAAGGGCGAACACCTGTCGGTCTTCGAAGAGCTGCGTGCCCAGGGCTTTGTACGTGCGCGCATCAACGGCAAGCTCTATGAGCTGGACGAAGCGCCGAAGCTGGACAAGCAGAAAAAGCACTCCATTGATGTGGTGGTCGACCGATTCAAGGTGCGTGCCGACTTGCAGCAGCGTTTGGCGGAATCGTTCGAAACCGCGCTGAAGCTGGCCGATGGCATTGCCCTGGTAGCGCCGATGGATGACGAGCCGGGCGAAGAGATCATCTTCTCCGCGCGCTTTGCGTGCCCGATCTGTGGCCATGCCATCAGTGAGCTGGAACCCAAGCTGTTTTCCTTCAACAACCCGGCCGGCGCCTGCCCGACTTGCGACGGCCTGGGTGTGAAGCAGTTTTTCGATATCAAGCGCCTGGTCAATGGTGACCTGACCCTGGCCGAGGGGGCGATACGCGGATGGGACAGACGTAACGTCTACTACTTCCAGATGCTTGGGTCGTTGGCCTCCCACTACAAGTTCAGCCTGGAAGTACCGTTCAACCAACTCCCGGCAGACCAGCAGAAGGTCATTCTAAATGGCAGCGGTTCGCAGAATGTCGACTTCAAATACCTGAACGATCGCGGTGATATCGTCAAGCGCTCGCACCCGTTCGAAGGCATCGTGCCGAACCTGGAACGCCGTTACCGCGAAACCGAATCGGCGAGCGTGCGCGAGGAGCTGGCGAAGTTCCTCAGCACACAGCCATGCCCGGATTGCCGTGGCACGCGCCTGCGCCGTGAAGCCCGGCATGTATGGGTGGGCGAGAAGACCTTGCCTGCAGTAACCAACCTGCCGATCGGCGATGCCTGTGAATACTTTGGCGTGCTGAAGCTGACCGGTCGTCGTGGCGAAATTGCCGACAAGATCCTCAAGGAGATTCGCGAGCGGTTGCAGTTCCTGGTCAACGTGGGCCTGGACTATCTGTCGCTGGACCGCAGTGCCGATACCCTGTCTGGCGGTGAGGCACAGCGCATTCGCCTGGCCAGCCAGATCGGCGCGGGCCTTGTGGGCGTGCTGTATATCCTCGACGAGCCGTCGATTGGCTTGCACCAACGAGATAACGACCGCCTGCTGGGCACGCTGAAACACCTGCGCGATATCGGCAATACCGTGATCGTGGTGGAGCATGATGAAGACGCTATCCGCCTGGCGGACTACGTGGTCGATATCGGCCCCGGCGCGGGCGTGCATGGTGGCCATATCGTTGCTGAAGGCACGCCTGCCGAGGTGATGGCACATCCTGATTCACTGACCGGCAAATACTTGTCGGGGCGTGTGAAGATTGAAGTACCCGCCAAGCGAACGCCGCGTAACAAGAAGATGGCGCTGCATCTCAAGGGCGCGCGCGGGAACAACCTGCGCAATGTCGACCTGGAGATTCCGCTGGGCCTGCTGACCTGCGTGACCGGTGTTTCCGGTTCGGGCAAGTCGACGCTGATCAACAACACCCTGTTCCCACTGAGTGCCACCGCCCTGAATGGCGCGACCACCCTGGAAGCGGCGGCTCACGACAGCATCAAGGGCCTGGAACATCTGGACAAGGTGGTCGACATCGACCAGAGCCCGATTGGGCGTACGCCTCGCTCCAACCCAGCCACCTACACCGGGCTGTTTACCCCTATCCGTGAGTTGTTCGCTGGCGTGCCAGAGTCGCGCTCACGGGGTTATGGGCCGGGCCGCTTCTCGTTCAACGTCAAGGGCGGCCGCTGTGAAGCGTGCCAGGGCGATGGCCTGATCAAGGTGGAAATGCACTTCCTGCCGGACATCTACGTGCCGTGCGATGTGTGCAAGAGCAAGCGCTACAACCGCGAGACCCTGGAGATCAAGTACAAGGGCAAGAGCATCCACGAGACCTTGGAAATGACGATCGAGGAAGCTCGCGAGTTCTTCGACGCAGTGCCGGCGCTGGCGCGCAAGCTGCAGACGCTGATGGATGTGGGCCTGTCGTACATCAAGCTGGGGCAGTCAGCGACCACGCTGTCGGGTGGCGAGGCGCAGCGGGTCAAGCTGTCTCGCGAGCTGTCCAAGCGTGATACCGGCAAAACCTTGTATATCCTCGATGAGCCGACCACTGGCCTGCACTTCGCGGATATCCAGCAGTTGCTGGACGTACTGCACCGCTTGCGGGACCACGGCAATACCGTGGTGGTGATCGAGCACAACCTTGATGTGATCAAGACTGCCGACTGGCTGGTAGACCTGGGGCCAGAAGGTGGTTCTAAGGGTGGCCAGATCATCGCAGTGGGCACTCCGGAGCAGGTTTCCGAAATGCCTCAATCGCACACCGGTTACTACTTGAAACCGTTGCTGGAACGCGACAGGGCCTGATTTTTTCATCGCCCAATAAAAAGCCCCTGCCACTTTGCGGTGACAGGGGCTTTTTGTAACCGGGAATCAGAACTGCGATTGCAGGTAATTCTCCAGGCCGATCAACTTGATCAGGCCCAACTGCTTTTCCAGCCAGTAGGTGTGATCTTCTTCGGTGTCATTCAACTGCACCCGCAATATTTCGCGGGTGACATAGTCGTTGTGCTGTTCGCAAAGCTCGATGCCCTTGCAGAGTGCGGCACGTACCTTGTACTCAAGGCGAAGATCGGCAGCGAGCATGTCTGGCACTGTGGTACCCACGTCCAGATCATCAGGACGCATACGCGGCGTGCCTTCGAGCATCAGAATGCGGCGCATCAGGGCGTCAGCGTGCTGTGCCTCTTCTTCCATTTCGTGGTTGATACGCTCATAGAGCTCGGTAAAGCCCCAGTCTTCGTACATACGCGAATGGATGAAATATTGGTCACGAGCTGCCAGTTCGCCCGTCAGCAACGTGTTGAGGTAATCGATTACGTCGGGGTGACCTTGCATCGCCCTACATCTCCCTGCTTGAAAGACTGTAGTTTGAACCATGCTGACTTGAAGGTCACGGGACAAACGGCAGAAAAGTGAAGATTTCCGGAGAAAAGTAGCTTAAATAACGCAAAAACCGCCCAAATGAGGGCGGTTCTGCTTATCGTTTAGAGTCAGTTAAGCGATACACCCAATGCCTTTGCAATTGCTTCTCCATAAGCCGGGTCGGCCTTATAGAAGTGCTGCAGTTGACGCTGGACCACATCGCTGGAAACCCCAGCCATTGCGCCCGCGATGTTATTGGTGAGCAACGCTTTTTGCTCATCATTCATCAGACGGAACAGCGCACCGGCGTGGCTGTAGTAGTCCGTATCTTCGCGGTGATCGTAACGATCGGCGGCGCCGCTCAGGGCCAGTGCTGGCTCTGCATATTGCGGGGCTTGTTTTGGTGCGTCGGCATAGCTGTTTGGCTCGTAGTTCGGACCCGCCCCACCATTGCTGCCAAAAGCCATGGAACCGTCACGCTGGTAGCTGTTAACCGGGCTACGTGGCGCGTTCACCGGCAGTTGCTGGTGGTTGGTACCCACACGGTAGCGGTGAGCATCGGCGTAGGCGAACACCCGACCTTGGAGCATACGGTCTGGCGACAGGCCAACGCCTGGGACCATGTTGCTTGGGCCAAATGCAGCCTGCTCAACTTCTGCGAAGTAGTTCTGCGGATTACGGTTGAGCTCCAGCTCACCCACTTCAATCAACGGGAACTCTTTTTGCGACCAGGTCTTGGTCACATCAAACGGGTTCTCGTAATGGGCATTCGCCTGTGCCTCGGTCATGATCTGGATGCACACGCGCCATTTGGGGAAGTCACCGCGCTCGATTGCACCAAACAGATCGCGCTGGGCGTAGTCAGGATCGGTACCCGCCAAGCGGGCAGCCTCGGCCGGCGCCAGGTTCTTGATGCCTTGCTTGGTCTTGTAGTGCCACTTCACCCAATGACGCTCGCCCTGGGCATTGATCAGACTGTAAGTGTGGCTGCCGAAACCATGCATGTGGCGATAGCCGTCCGGGATGCCACGGTCCGAAAACAGAATGGTGACCTGATGCAGCGCCTCTGGTGAGTGCGACCAGAAGTCCCACATCATCTGCGCGCTTTTCAGGTTGCTCTGCGGCAGGCGTTTCTGGGTGTGGATAAAGTCCGGGAACTTCAGCGGATCACGGATAAAGAACACAGGGGTGTTGTTACCGACGATGTCCCAGTTGCCTTCCTCGGTGTAGAACTTCAAGGCGAAGCCACGTGGATCGCGCTCTGTGTCGGCCGAACCGCGCTCTCCACCTACCGTGGAGAAACGCAGGAACGTAGGGGTCTGCTTGCCAACGGACTCGAACAATTTGGCGCTGGTGTATTGGGTAATGTCTTTTGTCACCGTGAAGGTCCCGAAGGCACCCGAACCTTTGGCGTGCACGCGACGCTCAGGGATATTTTCACGGTTGAAGTGAGCGAGCTTCTCGATCAGGTGAAAATCGTCGAGCAGCAAGGGGCCACGAGGGCCGGCGGAACGTGAGTTCTGATTGTCCGCAACGGGCGCGCCGCTGGCGGTGGTAAGGACTTTATTCTGGCTCATGCGCATCTTCCTCAGGTCGGGCTTGAAACTGCCGGCTAATCGGCTTGGAGGGAGTATTGACCATCCACATGACACCTACAAATTCATTAAATTGTAGGCTTCAATAGAAAATAACTACCAACATGCCCGACGCTCATAGTGAAGCGTGTCGCCTGAAGATTCTTGTACGCAACGCGCTTTTGTTACGCGCACAAAAAACCGGGCACTAGGCCCGGTTCTTCGTTGCAGCTTGTCGTATTACTCGGCGCTTACAGCTTCGCCAGCAGTAGCACGATCAACCAACTCGACGTACGCCATAGGCGCGTTGTCGCCAGCGCGGAAACCGCACTTGAGGATGCGCAGGTAGCCGCCCTCACGGGTAGCGTAACGCTTGCCCAGGTCGTTGAAGAGCTTACCAACGATAGCTTTCGAACGAGTACGGTCGAAAGCCAGACGGCGGTTAGCCAGGCTGTCTGTCTTGGCCAAAGTGATCAGCGGCTCAGCAACGCGACGCAGTTCTTTAGCTTTCGGCAGTGTAGTTTTGATCAGCTCGTGCTCGAACAGCGACACCGCCATGTTTTGGAACATGGCCTTGCGGTGCGAGCTGGTACGGCTCAGGTGACGACCACTTTTACGATGACGCATGGTTCATTCCTTACCAAACTCACGTTCGGTGATTACGACGATCAGGCAGTCGCCTTGTCGTCCTTCTTAAGACTTGCAGGCGGCCAGTTGTCGAGGCGCATGCCGAGGGACAGACCGCGGGAGGCCAGAACGTCCTTGATTTCAGTCAAGGATTTCTTGCCCAGGTTCGGAGTCTTCAACAGTTCTACTTCGGTGCGCTGGATCAGGTCACCGATGTAGTAAATGTTTTCCGCCTTAAGGCAGTTAGCCGAACGTACAGTCAGTTCCAGATCGTCAACCGGGCGAAGCAGGATCGGATCGATCTCGTCTTCCTGCTCGATTACCACTGGTTCGCTGTCACCTTTGAGGTCGACGAACGCAGCCAACTGCTGTTGCAGAATGGTTGCAGCGCGGCGGATAGCCTCTTCAGGATCCAGGGTACCGTTGGTTTCCAGATCAATAACCAGCTTGTCCAGGTTAGTACGCTGCTCGACACGGGCGTTTTCCACCACGTATGCGATACGGCGAACCGGGCTGAACGAAGAGTCAAGCTGCAAGCGACCAATGCTGCGGCTTTCGTCTTCATCGCTCTGACGCGAGTCGGCCGGTTCATAACCACGACCACGAGCTACAGTGAGCTTCATGTTCAGGGCGCCGTTAGACGCCAGGTTAGCGATTACGTGATCGGGGTTAACGATCTCGACATCATGATCCAGCTGAATATCGGCAGCGGTAACCACCCCCGAACCCTTCTTCGACAAGGTCAGCGTAACTTCGTCACGGCCGTGCAGCTTGATAGCCAGACCTTTAAGGTTCAACAGGATTTCAATTACGTCTTCCTGTACACCTTCGATGGCGCTGTACTCGTGGAGCACACCGTCAATCTCGGCCTCGACTACTGCACAGCCGGGCATTGAGGACAACAGGATGCGGCGCAGCGCGTTGCCCAGGGTGTGGCCAAAACCACGCTCGAGAGGCTCGAGAGTAATTTTGGCGCGGGTTGGACTGACAACCTGCACATCAATGTGGCGGGGTGTCAGGAACTCATTTACCGAAATCTGCATGGATGCACCTATTTTCTAGCCCTTACTTGGAGTAGAGCTCGACAATCAGGCTTTCGTTGATGTCGGCGGACAGATCACTGCGAGCAGGAACGTTCTTGAAAACGCCCGACTTCTTCTCAGTGTCTACTTCTACCCATTCTACGCGGCCACGTTGGGCACACAGATCGAGAGCTTGGACAATGCGAAGTTGGTTTTTTGCTTTCTCGCGAACTGCGACCACGTCACCAGCACGAACCTGGTAGGACGGAACGTTTACGGTCTGACCGTTAACGCTGATCGACTTGTGCGATACCAGCTGACGGGATTCGGCACGAGTCGAACCAAAGCCCATACGGTATACAACGTTGTCCAAACGGCATTCGAGCAGTTGCAGCAGGTTTTCACCGGTTGCACCTTTCTTACCAGCAGCTTCTTTGTAGTAGCCGCTGAACTGACGCTCGAGAACGCCGTAGATACGACGGACCTTCTGCTTTTCACGCAGTTGGGTGCCGTAGTCGGACTGGCGACCGCGGCGTTGGCCGTGGATACCAGGTGCTGCTTCAATGTTGCACTTCGATTCGATCGCGCGCACGCCGCTCTTCAGGAAGAGATCGGTGCCTTCGCGACGAGCGAGTTTGCATTTTGGACCAATGTAACGAGCCATTCTTTACAATCTCCTGGATTACACGCGGCGCTTCTTCGGCGGACGGCACCCGTTGTGCGGGATTGGCGTCACGTCGGTGATGCTGGCGATCTTATAGCCACAGCCGTTCAAAGCACGGACAGCAGACTCACGACCTGGACCTGGACCTTTGACGTTAACGTCGAGGTTTTTCAGGCCATATTCCAGCGCAGCTTGACCAGCACGTTCAGCAGCTACTTGAGCAGCAAACGGGGTGGACTTGCGGGAACCGCGGAAACCCGAACCACCGGAGGTAGCCCAAGAAAGCGCGTTACCTTGACGGTCGGTGATGGTCACGATGGTGTTGTTAAAAGATGCATGGATGTGGGCGATGCCATCAACCACTGTCTTTTTAACTTTTTTACGAGGACGAGCAGCAGGTTTTGCCATGATAATTTTCCTGTCGATTCGCTGGGGCGATTACTTGCGGATCGGCTTACGCGGACCTTTACGGGTACGCGCGTTAGTCTTGGTACGCTGACCGCGTACTGGAAGACCACGACGATGACGCAGACCGCGATAGCAACCGAGGTCCATCAAACGCTTGATTTTCATGTTGATTTCGCGACGCAGGTCACCTTCAGTGGTGAACTTCGCCACTTCGCCACGCAGCTGTTCAATCTGCTCGTCGCTCAGATCCTTGATCTTAGCGGCTGGGTTTACCCCAGCAACTGCGCAAATTTTCTGCGCAGTAGTGCGACCAACACCATAGATGTAGGTCAGCGAGATAACAGTGTGCTTGTTATCTGGAATGTTAACGCCTGCAATACGGGCCATTCAGTGGGACTCCAATTGACAGCTACCTACGCCCCGGAAGCCAAGAAATAGGGCGCGAGATAATATCGCTGTAATAACAAATAATCAACCCGGCAGCGC
The DNA here is from genome assembly GCF_021605325.1 of Pseudomonas sp. PA-7-1E. Taxonomy (NCBI): domain Bacteria; kingdom Pseudomonadati; phylum Pseudomonadota; class Gammaproteobacteria; order Pseudomonadales; family Pseudomonadaceae; genus Pseudomonas; species Pseudomonas sp. PA-7-1E. The sequence goes on along the minus strand of NZ_WKFA01000023.1, from coordinate 30,396 downwards.
ACTAGCTGCCGGGCTTCAAGCGGATCACACTCAGCCTTGGCGCTGTTTGTGACGCGGTTCCGCGCTGCAAATTACTCGAACAACACCTTCGCGGCGAATAATCTTGCAGTTACGGCACAGCTTTTTCACCGATGCACGAACTTTCATCACCAACTCCTCGAACCTTATGGGGTACTCAGCGCAACATGCCGCTGCCGTAGCCCTTCAGGTTGGCTTTCTTCATCAGGGATTCGTACTGGTGCGAAACGAGGTGCGATTGTACTTGGGACATGAAGTCCATCACAACCACGACCACGATCAGCAACGAGGTCCCGCCAAGGTAGAACGGAACGTTTGCTGCAACCACCAGGAACTGGGGCAACAAGCACACGGCCGTCATATATAGAGCACCGAACAGGGTCAAACGGGTCAGAACGCCATCAATGTAGCGTGCCGACTGCTCACCTGGACGGATACCCGGAATAAAGGCACCGGACTTCTTCAGGTTTTCCGCTACGTCTTTCGGATTGAACATCAACGCCGTATAGAAGAAGCAGAAGAAAATAATCCCTGCACTAAACAGCAGAATATTCAACGGCTGACCAGGAGCGATCGACTGAGAGAGGTCCTGCAGCCAGCCCATATTTTCAGACTGACCAAACCAGGTACCCAACGAAGCCGGAAACAGCAAGATGCTGCTCGCGAAAATTGCCGGAATAACACCGGCCATATTCACTTTCAGCGGCAAGTGGCTGGTCTGCGCAGCAAAGACCTTACGGCCCTGCTGACGCTTGGCGTAGTGAACAGCAATACGACGCTGGCCACGCTCAATGAACACCACAAAACCGATAATCGCTACTGCCAGCAAACCGATGGCAACCAAGGCGAAGATATTGATATCACCCTGACGCGCAGACTCGAAAGACTGCCCGATTGCTCTCGGAAGACCGGCGACGATACCTGCGAAAATCAACATCGAGATACCGTTGCCAACACCACGCTCAGTAATCTGCTCACCCAGCCACATCATGAACATCGCACCAGCCACAAACGTGGATACCGCGACGAAATGGAAGCCAAAGTCACCAGTGAACGCAACGCCCTGCCCTGCCAGGCCAACGGACATGCCGATAGCTTGAACCAGGGCGAGGACGACAGTGCCGTAGCGGGTGTACTGGCTAATCTTGCGACGGCCAGCTTCACCTTCCTTCTTCAACTGCTCCAGCTGCGGGCTGACGGCTGTCATCAGCTGCATGATGATCGATGCCGAGATATACGGCATGATCCCCAGTGCAAAGATGCTCATCCGCTCCAGCGCGCCGCCGGAAAACATGTTGAACAAGCTAAGAATGGTCCCCTCATTCTGTCGAAACAGGTCTGCGAGTCGGTCCGGGTTGATACCTGGAACCGGGATGTGTGCGCCTATTCGGTAGACGATAATCGCCAGGAACAGAAAACGCAGACGAGCCCAAAGTTCAGACATACCGCCTTTGCCGAGCGCTGAGAGAGCACCTTGCTTAGCCATTTATTCCTCGAACTTGCCGCCAGCTGCTTCGATAGCCGAACGCGCACCTTTGGTGGCGCCGATTCCCTTGCCGATAGTGACAGCGCGAGTCACTTCACCGGACAGCATGATTTTCACACGCTGTACGTTGACGTTGATCACGTTGGCATCTTTCAGGGTCTGCACAGTAACGATGTCGCCTTCCACTTTAGCCAGCTCGGACAGACGCACTTCTGCGCGATCCATAGCTTTCAGGGACACGAAACCGAACTTAGGCAGGCGACGATGCAGCGGCTGTTGACCGCCTTCAAAGCCTGGAGCAATGGTGCCACCGGAGCGGGAGGTTTGACCCTTGTGGCCACGGCCACCGGTCTTACCCAAACCACTACCGATACCACGGCCCGGACGATGCTTTTCGCGACGGGAACCCGGCGCTGGACTCAGATCATTGAGTTTCATCGATTAACCCTCTACACGCAGCATGTAGTAAGCCTTGTTGATCATCCCGCGATTCTCGGGAGTATCCTGGACTTCTACAGTGTGACCGATGCGACGCAGACCCAAACCTTTAACGCACAATTTGTGGTTAGGGATGCGGCCGGTCATGCTTTTGATCAGCGTTACTTTAACGGTAGCCATGATCAGAAGATCTCCTTGACAGTCAGGCCACGCTTGGCAGCGATGGACTCAGGAGATTGCATAGCCTTCAGACCCTTGAAAGTGGCGTGAACCACGTTTACCGGGTTAGTCGAGCCGTAGCACTTGGCCAGAACGTTCTGAACGCCAGCAACTTCGAGGACAGCACGCATAGCGCCGCCAGCGATGATACCGGTACCTTCAGAAGCAGGCTGCATGTACACCTTCGAAGCGCCGTGAGCGGACTTCATTGCGTACTGCAGAGTGGTGCCGTTCAGATCAACTTGGATCATGTTGCGACGAGCAGCTTCCATTGCCTTCTGGATCGCAGCAGGCACTTCACGTGACTTGCCACGGCCGAAGCCAACACGCCCTTTACCATCACCCACCACGGTCAACGCGGTGAAAGTGAAGATACGGCCGCCTTTAACGGTTTTGGCTACGCGGTTAACTTGAACCAGCTTCTCAATGTAGCCTTCGTCGCGCTTTTGGTCGTTATTTGACATAACTTAGAACTCCAGCCCAGCTTCACGAGCAGCATCAGCCAGCGCTTTCACGCGGCCATGGTACTTGAAGCCAGAGCGGTCGAAAGCCACTTGCGAGACGCCAGCGGCCTTAGCACGCGTAGCGACCAGCTGGCCAACCTTTGTGGCCGCGTCGATGTTGCCAGTGGCACCATCACGCAGTTCTTTATCCAAAGTCGAGGCGCTTGCCAGGACTTTGTTGCCGTCGGCCGAGATGACCTGGGCGTAGATGTGCTGCGACGAGCGGAACACGCAGAGACGCACGACTTCGAGCTCGTGCATTTTCAGGCGTGCTTTGCGAGCGCGACGCAGTCGAGTAACTTTTTTGTCGGTCATTTGCTATGCCCTACTTCTTCTTGGCTTCTTTACGACGGACGACTTCGTCCGCGTAGCGCACACCTTTGCCTTTGTACGGCTCTGGTGGACGGAAGTCGCGGATCTCAGCGGCCACTTGACCTACCAGCTGCTTGTCGATGCCCTTGATCAGGATATCGGTCTGGCTAGGAGTCTCAGCAGTGATGCCCGCTGGCAGTTCGTAATCCACTGGGTGCGAGAAGCCAAGGGCAAGGTTCAAAACCGTGCCTTTTGCTTGCGCTTTGTAACCAACACCGACCAGCTGGAGCTTACGCTCGAAGCCTTGGCTTACGCCTTGGACCATGTTGTTTACCAACGCACGCGTGGTACCGGCCATTGCGCGAGTTTGTTGATCGCCATTGCGAGCAGCGAAACGCAGCTCACCAGCTTCTTCAACGATCTCAACGGACGAATGGATGTTCAGTTCAAGAGTACCCTTGGCACCCTTCACCGAAAGCTGTTGGCCTGCGAATTTGACTTCGACACCGGCTGGCAGCTTAACGGGGTTCTTAGCGACGCGAGACATGCTTATCCCCCCTTAGAACACAGTGCAAAGAACTTCGCCGCCGACACCGGCAGCGCGCGCAGCACGATCCGTCATCACACCTTTGTTGGTGGAGACGATAGACACGCCCAGACCGCCACGAACTTTCGGCAGATCTTCAGCGGACTTGTACTGACGCAGGCCTGGACGGCTAACGCGCTTCACTTCCTCGATGACCGAACGGCCTTCGAAGTACTTCAGCTCGATGGACAGCAGTGGTTTGATTTCGCTGCTGATCTGATAACCCGCAATGTAGCCTTCGTCTTTCAGGACTTTGGCAACAGCTACCTTCAACTTGGAAGATGGCATGCTTACGACGGACTTTTCAGCCATCTGGGCATTACGGATACGAGTTAGCATGTCCGCTAACGGGTCCTGCATACTCATGGGCTAGACGCTCCTAATACAAAAAAATTAGCCTTGCGGCTACATATGTCGCCGAGAATCTCCGAGCACAAAAAACACGGGCTCAGGCGAGCCGCGTATTTTAGACATACTCCAGAAATGAAACAAGCCCCAAAAGGGGCTTGATCCAGATTCAAGGTCACCGGCGGTCAGTATCTTGCGATTCCGACCACCTGGACGTTGAAAGTACTTACCAGCTGGCTTTAACCAGACCTGGTACGTCACCACGCATTGCCGCTTCACGCAGTTTGTTACGGCCGAGGCCGAACTTGCGGTAAACGCCGTGTGGACGACCGGTCAGGCGGCAGCGGTTACGCATGCGCGAAGCGCTTGCGTCACGTGGCTGCTTCTGCAGAGCAACTGTAGCTTCCCAACGCGCTTCTGGACTTGCGTTCAGATCAACGATGATTGCTTTCAGTGCTGCACGCTTCTTGGCGTACTTGGCAACCGTGAGCTGACGCTTCAGCTCGCGGTTTTTCATGCTCATCTTGGCCATGGTCCTACTCCAATCAGTTGCGGAACGGGAATTTGAACGCACGCAGCAGAGCGCGGCCTTCATCATCGTTCTTGGCAGTGGTGGTCAGGGTGATGTCCAGACCGCGGAGAGCATCGATCTTGTCGTAGTCGATTTCCGGGAAGATGATCTGCTCTTTCACGCCCATGCTGTAGTTACCACGACCATCGAAGGACTTGGCATTCAGGCCGCGGAAGTCGCGGACCCGAGGCAGGGAGATCGACAGCAGACGATCCAGGAATTCGTACATACGCTCACGGCGCAGAGTCACTTTGACGCCGATCGGCCAACCTTCACGGACTTTAAAGCCAGCGATGGATTTCCGAGCGTAAGTCACAACGACTTTTTGACCGGTGATCTTTTCCAGGTCAGCAACAGCGTGCTCGATGACTTTTTTGTCGCCGATCGCTTCGCCCAGACCCATGTTCAGGGTGATTTTGGTGACGCGCGGAACTTCCATCACGTTCCCGAGCTTAAGTTCTTCCTTAAGCTTAGGGGCGATTTCCTTCCGGTAAATCTCTTGTAGTCGTGCCATGGTCTAATCTACCTAGCAGTGTTCAAGCATCAACCGCTTTTTGGGTCGACTTGAAGACACGAATTTTCTTACCGTCTTCTACTTTGAAACCAACGCGGTCAGCCTTGTTGGTTTCGCCGTTGAAGATGGCGACGTTAGAAGCATCCAGCGGAGCTTCTTTCTCGACGATACCGCCCTGCACGCCCGACATCGGGTTAGGCTTGGTATGACGCTTGACCAGGTTCAGACCACCGATAACCAGACGGTTATTAGCGAGAACCTTAAGCACCTTACCGCGCTTACCTTTGTCTTTGCCGGCGATCACGATGATCTCGTCGTCACGACGAATCTTTTGCATGTCGGATCTCCTTACAGCACTTCTGGGGCGAGCGAGACGATCTTCATGAACTTCTCAGTACGAAGTTCACGGGTCACTGGCCCAAAGATACGGGTGCCGATCGGCTCTTGCTTGTTGTTCAGAAGAACAGCAGCGTTGCCATCAAAGCGGATAATGGAGCCATCAGCACGACGTACGCCGTGACGAGTGCGGACTACAACAGCAGTCATCACTTGGCCTTTTTTCACCTTACCGCGAGGAATTGCTTCCTTCACGGTAACTTTGATGATGTCACCGATACCAGCGTAACGACGATGGGAGCCACCCAGCACCTTGATGCACATAACACGGCGAGCGCCGCTGTTATCGGCCACATCGAGCATGGATTGAGTCTGAATCATATAATTTCTCCGACCCCTAGTCCTTAGACTTCCACAGCGCGTTCGAGAACATCAACCAGTGCCCAAGACTTGGTCTTGGCCATCGGACGAGTTTCACGAATAGTGACTTTGTCGCCGATGTGGCACTGATTGGTTTCGTCGTGCGCGTGCAGCTTAGTCGAACGCTTAACATATTTACCGTAGATCGGGTGCTTAACGCGACGCTCGATCAAAACGGTGATGGTTTTGTCCATCTTGTCGCTGACAACACGGCCAGTCAGCGTACGGACAGTCTTTTCGGCTTCAGCCATGATCACTTACCTGCCTGCTGGTTGAGCACAGTCTTCACGCGAGCGATGTCACGCTTAACTTGCGAGAGCAGATGAGACTGCCCCAACTGGCCAGTTGCTTTCTGCATACGCAGATTGAACTGGTCGCGCAGCAGGCCGAGCAGTTGCTCGTTCAGCTGCTGTGCGGATTTTTCACGAAGTTCATTCGCTTTCATCACATCACCGTCCGTTTAACAAAGGAGGTGGCGAGCGGCAGCTTTGCAGCAGCCAGGGCGAAAGCCTCACGCGCCAGCTCTTCAGAAACACCCTCGATTTCATACAGGACTTTGCCTGGCTGAATCTGGGCTACCCAGTATTCCACGTTACCCTTACCTTTACCCATCCGAACCTCGAGAGGTTTTTTGGAGATCGGCTTGTCCGGGAATACACGGATCCAGATCTTGCCGCCACGTTTTACGTGACGGGTCAGAGCACGACGCGCTGACTCGATCTGACGAGCGGTGAGACGACCACGAGCTACAGACTTCAGCGCGAACTCGCCGAAGCTGACTTTGCTACCGCGCTGAGCCAGACCACGGTTGTGGCCTGTCATCTGCTTGCGGAACTTCGTACGCTTAGGTTGCAACATTTGGCGTACCCCTTACTTAGCAGCTTTTTTACGAGGCGCTGGTGCTTGTGGTTTCAGTTCTTCTTGGCGACCACCAATTACTTCGCCTTTGAAGATCCAAACCTTTACACCGATCACACCGTAAGTGGTGTGAGCTTCGTAGTTGGCATAGTCGATGTCGGCACGCAGGGTGTGCAGTGGCACACGACCTTCGCGATACCATTCAGTACGTGCGATTTCAGCACCGCCGAGACGACCGCTCACTTGGATTTTGATGCCTTTGGCACCAATGCGCATGGCGTTCTGTACGGCGCGCTTCATAGCGCGACGGAACATTACGCGACGCTCCAGCTGCTGAGCTACGCTCTGCGCAACCAGCATACCGTCGAGCTCCGGCTTGCGGATCTCTTCGATATTGATGTGCACAGGCACACCCATTTGCTTGGTCAGGTCCTGACGCAGTTTCTCAACATCTTCACCTTTCTTCCCGATAACGATACCTGGACGAGCGGTGTGGATGGTGATACGTGCAGTTTGGGCCGGACGATGGATATCGATACGGCTTACGGACGCGCTTTTTAGTTTGTCTTGGAGATACTCACGCACCTTCAGATCAGCGAACAAGTAGTCCGCATAAGTCCGACCGTCTGCGTACCAGACGGAGGTGTGCTCCTTGACGATTCCCAGGCGAATGCCAATGGGATGTACTTTCTGACCCATCTCTTCGACTCCGTTACTTGTCAGCAACCTTGACAGTGATATGGCAAGACCGCTTGACGATGCGATCAGCACGGCCTTTGGCACGTGGCATGATGCGCTTCAGCGAACGCCCTTCGTTGACGAAAACGGTGCTGACCTTCAGGTCATCAACGTCTGCGCCTTCGTTATGCTCGGCGTTGGCTACGGCCGACTCCAGCACTTTCTTCATGATCTCGGCGGCTTTCTTACTGCTGAAAGCCAACAGGTTGAGCGCTTCGCCCACCTTCTTCCCGCGGATCTGGTCGGCGACCAAGCGGGCTTTCTGGGCGGAGATTCGAGCGCCCGACAACTTAGCGGCTACTTCCATTTCCTAACCCCTTAACGCTTGGCTTTCTTGTCTGCCACGTGCCCACGATAAGTGCGGGTACCGGCGAACTCGCCCAGTTTGTGGCCGACCATGTCTTCGTTAACGAGAACTGGGACGTGTTGACGACCGTTGTGTACTGCGATGGTCAGACCGACCATTTGTGGCAGGATCATCGAACGACGCGACCAGGTCTTAACTGGTTTGCGATCGTTCTTTTCCGCCGCCACTTCGATCTTCTTCAGTAGGTGAAGATCAATAAAAGGACCTTTTTTCAGAGAACGTGGCACTGTCGTATCCCTCTATTTACTTGCGACGACGGACGATCATTTTGTCGGTACGCTTATTACCACGAGTCTTCGCGCCCTTAGTCGGGAAGCCCCATGGCGATACCGGATGACGACCACCAGAGGTACGACCTTCACCACCACCGTGTGGGTGGTCAACCGGGTTCATGGCAACACCACGAACGGTTGGGCGAACGCCACGCCAGCGTTTGGCACCAGCTTTACCCAACGAACGCAGGCTGTGCTCGGAGTTCGAGACTTCGCCCAGGGTCGCACGGCATTCAGCCAGTACTTTACGCATCTCACCAGAACGCAGACGCAGGGTCACGTAGACACCTTCACGAGCGATCAACTGAGCCGAAGCACCAGCGGAACGAGCGATCTGTGCGCCTTTACCTGGCTTCAATTCGATGCCGTGTACGGTGCTACCAACTGGAATGTTACGCAGTTGCAGAGCGTTGCCCGGCTTGATCGGTGCCAGAGCACCTGCGATCAGCTGGTCGCCAGCACTCACGCCTTTAGGGGCGATGATGTAGCGACGCTCGCCATCTGCGTACAGCAGCAGAGCGATGTGAGCAGTACGGTTTGGATCGTATTCGATACGCTCGACAGTGGCAGCGATGCCATCTTTGTCGTTGCGACGGAAGTCGACCAGACGATAATGCTGCTTATGGCCACCACCGATGTGACGAGTGGTAATACGACCATTGTTGTTACGACCACCAGACTTCGATTTTTTCTCGAGCAGCGGTGCGTGAGGAGCGCCTTTATGCAGCTCCTGGTTGACCACCTTGACCACAAAACGGCGGCCAGGGGAAGTCGGTTTGCATTTAACGATTGCCATGATGCACCCCTTCCTTACTCAGCACTGCTGCTGAAATCGAGATCTTGGCCTGGCTGAAGGGAGATAACTGCCTTCTTCCAGTCATTACGCTTGCCCAGACCGCGAGCAGTGCGCTTGCTCTTACCCAGAACATTCAGGGTAGTAACACGCTCTACTTTCACGCTGAACAGGCTTTCGACGGCCTTCTTGATTTCCAGCTTGGTTGCGTCAGTTGCAACCTTGAAAACGAACTGGCCTTTCTTGTCAGCCAGAACCGTAGCCTTTTCGGAAACGTGCGGGCCAAGCAGAACTTTAAATACGCGTTCCTGGTTCATCCCAGCAGCTCCTCGAATTTCTTCACGGCCGACACGGTGATCAACACCTTGTCGTATGCGATCAGACTAACTGGATCGGAACCTTGCACGTCACGTACATCAACGTGTGGCAGGTTGCGAGCAGCCAGGTACAGGTTCTGATCAACAGCTTCGGACACGATCAAAACGTCGGTCAGGCTCATGTTGTTCAGTTTGCCCAGCAGATCTTTGGTTTTTGGACTTTCAACAGCGAAGTCCTGAACCACGACCAGACGATCAGTACGCACGAGTTCAGCAAGGATGGAGCGCAGTGCTGCGCGGTACATCTTCTTGTTGAGCTTCTGAGAGTGATCCTGTGGACGAGCTGCGAAAGTGGTACCGCCGCCACGCCAGATTGGGCTACGGATAGTACCGGCACGAGCACGGCCAGTGCCTTTCTGACGCCAAGGGCGCTTACCGCCACCACGTACGTCGGAACGGGTCTTTTGCTGCTTGCTACCTTGACGGCCGCCGGCCATGTAGGCCACGACTGCTTGGTGAACGAGCGTCTCGTTGAATTCGCCGCCAAATGTCAGTTCGGAAACTTCGATCGCTTGAGCGTCATTTACATTTAATTGCATGTCAGCTTCCCCTTAACCGCGAGCCTTGGCCGCTGGACGTACAACCAGGTTGCCGCCAGTAGCGCCAGGAACAGCACCCTTGACCAACAACAGATTGCGTTCAGCGTCGACGCGCACTACTTCGAGGGACTGCACGGTCACGCGCTCAGCGCCCATATGACCGGACATTTTTTTGCCCTTGAATACACGACCAGGAGTCTGGCACTGGCCAATAGAGCCCGGGACGCGGTGGGAAACGGAGTTACCGTGAGTGTTGTCTTGACCACGGAAATTCCAACGCTTGATCGTACCCTGGAAGCCTTTACCCTTGGACTGACCGGTTACATCAACCAGTTGACCAGCGGCGAAGATTTCAGCGTTGATCAGATCGCCAGCCTGGTAGTCGCCGTCTTCAAGACGGAACTCCATGACAGTACGACCAGCTGCAACGTTTGCTTTAGCGAAGTGACCTGCTTGAGCAGCAGTCACGCGCGAAGCACGACGCTCGCCGACAGTGACTTGCACTGCACGATAGCCATCGGTTTCTTCAGTTTTGAACTGGGTGACGCGATTCGGTTCGATCTCAATGACCGTGACCGGAATGGAGACACCTTCTTCGGTGAAAATACGGGTCATACCGCATTTACGACCGACTACACCAATAGTCATGTTGTAAACCTCATGAGTGTACGGGGCTTTCACCCGCTATGGCCGCCCATTTCAGAGCGTTACACGACTAAGACCCAAGTCTTAGCCGAGGCTGATCTGTACTTCCACACCGGCCGCCAGATCGAGCTTCATAAGTGCATCAACGGTTTTATCCGTTGGCTGGACGATGTCCAGTACGCGCTTATGAGTACGGATCTCGTACTGGTCACGCGCGTCTTTGTTGACGTGCGGGGAGACCAGAACGGTGAACCGCTCTTTACGGGTAGGCAGTGGAATTGGACCACGCACTTGAGCACCAGTACGTTTCGCGGTTTCCACGATTTCCTGGGTGGATTGGTCGATCAGGCGATGGTCAAAAGCCTTCAACCTGATACGGATTTGCTGATTTTGCATTGGATTTCAGACTCCGGCTGCTATTCCCACCGGGCGCAATACGCCCGTTAAAAGGAGGCGCAATTCTATAGACGCCCTAGATAGGTGTCAACCCAATAAAAAAGGCCCCCGCTAAGCGGGGGCCTTTTCAAAACATCAGAGCTCACTCAAAAGAGAGATTACTCGATGATTTTAGCTACAACGCCAGCACCAACGGTACGGCCGCCTTCACGGATAGCGAAGCGCAGACCGTCTTCCATTGCGATGGTTTTGATCAGGGTAACAGTCATTTGAATGTTATCGCCTGGCATTACCATTTCAACGCCTTCTGGCAATTCGCAGTTACCGGTCACGTCAGTAGTACGGAAGTAGAACTGTGGACGGTAGCCTTTGAAGAACGGAGTATGACGGCCGCCTTCTTCTTTGCTCAGAACGTAAACTTCTGCGGTGAACTTGGTGTGCGGCTTGACCGAACCCGGCTTAACCAGAACCTGGCCACGCTCAACGTCGTCACGCTTGGTACCACGCAGCAGAACGCCGCAGTTCTCGCCAGCACGACCTTCGTCGAGCAGTTTGCGGAACATTTCAACACCGGTGCAGGTGGTGACAGTAGTGTCACGCAGACCAACGATTTCCAGTGGATCCTGAACGCGAACGATACCGCGCTCGATACGACCAGTCACAACAGTACCGCGACCGGAGATCGAGAATACGTCTTCGATTGGCATCAGGAACGGCTTGTCGGTCAGACGAACTGGTTCTGGGATGTAGCTGTCCAGAGTTTCAACCAGTTTACGAACGGCAGTGGTGCCCATTTCGTTTTCGTCGTTGCCTTCCAGAGCCATACGAGCAGAACCGATGATGATCGGAGTGTCGTCGCCCGGGAAGTCGTAAGTGCTCAGCAGATCGCGCACTTCCATCTCAACCAGTTCCAGCAGCTCAGCGTCGTCTACCAGGTCAGCCTTGTTCAGGAAAACCACGATGTACGGAACGCCAACCTGGCGGGACAGCAGGATGTGCTCACGGGTTTGTGGCATCGGACCATCAGCGGCCGAGCAAACCAGGATAGCGCCGTCCATCTGGGCAGCACCAGTGATCATGTTCTTCACGTAGTCAGCGTGACCTGGGCAGTCAACGTGAGCGTAGTGACGAATAGTCGAGTTGTACTCAACGTGCGCGGTGTTGATGGTGATACCACGAGCTTTTTCTTCTGGTGCGCTGTCGATCTTGTCGAAGTCAACACGAGCCGAACCGAAAACTTCGGAGCAGACGCGAGTCAGAGCAGCGGTCAGAGTGGTTTTACCGTGGTCAACGTGGCCGATGGTGCCAACGTTTACGTGCGGTAGGGAACGATCAAATTTTTCTTTAGCCACGACAATTAACTCCTTGCCTAAAGGACTGAATCAGCCTTGTTTTTTGGATACAGTTTCAGCGATGTGCGCCGGAGCTGTGTTGTATTTTTTGAATTCCATAGAGTAGCTTGCGCGACCCTGGGACATGGAGCGAACGTCGGTCGCATAACCGAACATCTCACCCAACGGAACCTCGGCGCGAATCACTTTGCCGGAAACCGTGTCTTCCATACCCAAGATCATGCCGCGACGACGGTTAAGGTCGCCCATGACATCACCCATATAGTCTTCAGGTGTAACAACTTCTACCGCCATGATTGGCTCAAGCAACTCACCACCGCCCTTCTGGGCCAGTTGCTTGGTTGCCATGGAAGCAGCCACCTTAAACGCCATCTCGTTGGAGTCGACGTCGTGGTAAGAACCGTCAAAAACGGTTGCTTTCAGGCCGATCAGCGGATAGCCGGCAACAACACCGTTCTTCATCTGCTCTTCGATACCCTTCTGGATAGCAGGGATGTATTCCTTAGGAACAACACCACCTACTACTTCGTTCACGAATTGCAGACCTTCCTGACCTTCGTCAGCAGGAGCAAAACGGATCCAGCAGTGACCGAACTGACCACGACCGCCGGATTGACGAACGAACTTGCCTTCGATTTCACAGTTCTTCGTGATGCGCTCACGATAGGAAACCTGAGGCTTACCGATGTTGGCTTCGACGTTGAACTCACGGCGCATCCGGTCAACCAGGATGTCCAAGTGCAGCTCGCCCATGCCGGAGATGATCGTTTGACCAGTCTCTTCATCAGTCTTGACGCGGAAAGATGGATCTTCCTGAGCAAGCTTGCCCAGAGCGATACCCATTTTTTCCTGGTCATCCTTGGTCTTAGGCTCTACGGCAACCGAAATAACCGGCTCCGGGAAGTCCATGCGAACCAGGATGATTGGCTTGGCAGCGTCGCACAAAGTCTCACCAGTGGTGACGTCCTTCATGCCGATCAGGGCCGCGATGTCACCAGCGCGTACTTCCTTGATCTCTTCACGGGCGTTTGCGTGCATTTGCACCATACGACCCACGCGCTCTTTCTTGCCTTTAACCGAGTTGATCACGCCGTCGCCGGAGGCCAACACGCCCGAGTAAACGCGAACGAAGGTCAAAGTACCCACGAATGGGTCGGTAGCGATCTTGAACGCCAGAGCCGAGAACGGCTCGTTGTCATCGGCGTGACGCTCCATTTCTTCTTCCTCGTTATCAGGGTTGGAACCCTTGATAGCAGGAATGTCGGTTGGAGCAGGCAGGTAGTCGATAACGGCGTCGAGAACCAGGGGAACACCCTTGTTCTTGAACGAGGAACCGCAAACAGCCAAGACGATCTCACCAGCGATAGTACGCTGACGCAGAGCGGCCTTGATTTCCACGTTGGTGAGCTCTTCACCTTCGAGGTATTTGTTCATCAGCTCTTCGCTGGCTTCGGCAGCAGCCTCAACCATGTTGTTGCGCCACTCGTCAGCCAGTTCCTGAAGTTCTTCAGGGATAGGCTTACGAACAGGAACCATACCCTTGTCGGAATCATTCCAGTAAACAGCTTCCATGTTGATCAGATCGATCTGACCCTGGAAGTTGTCTTCGGAACCGATAGCCAACTGGATAGGCACCGGAGTGTGACCCAGACGCTGCTTGATCTGACCGATCACGCGCAGGAAGTTGGCACCAGCACGGTCCATCTTGTTTACATAAACAAGACGTGGAACACCGTACTTGTTGGCTTGACGCCATACGGTTTCCGACTGAGGCTCAACACCCGAGGTGCCGCAGAACACAACGACAGCGCCGTCGAGTACGCGCAGGGAACGTTCAACTTCAATGGTGAAGTCTACGTGGCCCGGGGTATCGATTACGTTGAAGCGATGCTCGTCTTTGTACTGCTTCTCGGAACCTTTCCAGAAGGCGGTAATAGCAGCAGAAGTAATGGTAATACCACGCTCCTGCTCCTGAACCATCCAGTCCGTGGTCGCGGCGCCGTCATGCACCTCGCCCATTTTGTGACTTTTGCCGGTGTAAAACAGTACGCGCTCGGTGGTGGTGGTTTTACCAGCATCCACGTGAGCGACGATACCGATGTTACGGTAGCGGCTAATCGGAGTAGTACGAGCCATAAAGCCCTCGCAAAATTAGTGAAGCTAAAATTAGAAGCGGTAGTGCGAGAAAGCTTTGTTGGCTTCAGCCATACGGTGCACGTCTTCACGCTTCTTAACAGCAGCACCTTTACCTTCAGCAGCGTCCAACAGTTCGCCGGCCAAACGCAGAGCCATAGACTTCTCGCCGCGCTTACGGGCGAAGTCTACCAACCAGCGCATTGCCAGAGCGTTACGACGGGACGGGCGAACTTCAACCGGAACCTGGTAAGTAGCACCGCCTACACGGCGCGACTTCACTTCGACCAGCGGAGCGATGGCGTCGAGAGCTTTCTCGAAGATTTCCAGGGGGTCGCTGTTCTTGCGTTCTTTAACCTTTTCCAGCGCGCCATAAACGATACGCTCGGCAACGGCTTTCTTGCCGCTTTCCATCACGTGGTTCATGAACTTGGCCAGGATTTGGCTTCCGTATTTTGGATCGTCAAGCACTTCGCGCTTGGCTGCTACGCGTCTTCTTGGCATGGATAAGCCCTCAAACGGTCTTCAGGTTCGCTCGGAATCGGTGCCCTTTCGGGACGCCTCCGACCTTACTCTTATCGACTCAGAAAATAAGATGATTCAGGTTTACAAAAAGCCGCTACTACTTAGGCTTCTTGGTACCGTACTTCGAACGACCCTGGTTACGACCTTTAACGCCGGAAGTATCCAAGGAACCGCGTACGGTGTGATAACGAACACCTGGCAAGTCTTTTACACGACCGCCGCGGATCAGTACCACGCTGTGCTCTTGCAGGTTGTGGCCTTCACCGCCGATGTACGAGGAAACCTCGAAACCGTTGGTCAGACGCACACGGCATACTTTACGCAGTGCCGAGTTAGGTTTTTTCGGCGTGGTGGTATACACACGGGTGCATACGCCACGACGTTGCGGGCAGTTCTGCAGCGCAGGTACGTCGGATTTCTCGACGATACGCTTACGCGGCTGACGTACCAGCTGGTTGATAGTTGCCATCTACTAGCTCCACTGTTGTCTTGCGACGCTATTGTCTTGCAAGAAAAGCAAAATGGCAGGAACGAATTCCCGCCAAATTTAGGGGTACAAGAGTCTAAAGAGGATCTTGTCCCCAGTCAAGGCAAGGCCCCGACCTCCCCTCGCGTCGAACCGGGGCAAAAATGCCTCGATCCGACGAACGGGAGTGCCAGGGCCCAGACTCATCTATCGCAGAACTCAGTTACCGCTTGAGTTCAGCGCTTCGGTCAGTGCAGCTTCCACTTCACTGGCGCTTACGCGCAGCGGCTTGTCAGCATCACGGCGACGCTTACGCTCGCTGTGGTAAGCCAAACCGGTACCTGCCGGGATCAGACGACCCACGACTACGTTTTCTTTCAGGCCGCGCAGGTAATCGCGCTTGCCGGTTACCGCTGCTTCGGTCAGTACGCGAGTGGTCTCTTGGAAGGAGGCCGCCGAGATGAACGACTCAGTGGACAACGACGCCTTGGTGATACCCAGCAGCACGCGAGTGAACTTGGAGACAAACTTCTCTTCGTTCGCCAGGCGCTCGTTTTCTACCAGTACGTGAGTCAGTTCCATCTGGTCGCCCTTGATGAAACTGGAATCGCCGGATTCAGCGATTTCAACTTTACGCAGCATCTGACGCAGGATGGTCTCGATGTGCTTGTCGTTGATCTTCACGCCTTGCAGACGGTAAACGTCCTGGATCTCGTTAACGATGTACTTGGCCAGCGCACTCACACCCAGCAGACGCAGGATGTCGTGTGGATCGCTCGGACCGTCGGAGATAACTTCGCCGCGGTTTACCTGTTCGCCTTCGAACACGTTCAGGTGACGCCACTTCGGAATCAGCTCTTCATACGGATCGCTACCGTCGTTCGGGGTAATAACCAGACGGCGCTTGCCTTTGGTTTCTTTACCGAACGCGATGGTGCCGCTGACTTCAGCCAGAATCGACGCTTCTTTCGGACGACGAGCTTCGAACAAGTCGGCAACACGCGGCAGACCACCGGTGATGTCACGGGTCTTCGAAGTTTCTTGCGGGATACGCGCGATAACATCACCGATCGCGATCTTCGCACCATCCGCTACACCGACCAGGGCGTTGGCTGGCAGGAAGTACTGAGCGATTACGTCAGTGCCTGGCAGCAACAGATCCTTGCCGTTGTCATCGACCATCTTCACGGCAGGACGGATGTCCTTACCAGCAGCTGGACGATCTTTGGCGTCGAGTACTTCAATGTTGGTCATACCGGTCAATTCGTCAGTCTGACGCTTGATCGTGATGCCTTCTTCCATGCCCACGTAGGTCACGGTACCTTTCATTTCGGTAACGATTGGGTGAGTGTGCGGATCCCACTTGGCCACGATTGCGCCAGCGTCGACCTTGTCACCTTCTTTAACCGAAATCACAGCACCGTACGGCAGCTTGTAACGCTCACGCTCACGACCGTAGTCATCAGCGATGGCCAGCTCACCGGAACGGGACACAGCAACCAGGTGACCATCCACTCGCTCAACGTGCTTGAGGTTATGCAGGCGGACGGTACCGCCATTCTTCACCTGAACGCTGTCGGCTGCGGAGGTCCGGCTTGCCGCACCACCGATGTGGAACGTACGCATGGTGAGCTGGGTACCCGGCTCACCGATGGACTGGGCAGCGATAACGCCGACCGCTTCACCGATGTTCACCTGGTGACCACGAGCCAAGTCACGGCCATAGCACTTGGCGCAGATGCCGTAGCGGGTTTCGCAACTGATCGGCGAGCGAACGATCACTTCGTCGATGCTGTTGAGTTCGATGAACTCGACCCACTTCTCGTCAACCAGGGTGCCGGCAGGAACGATAACTTCCTCGGTACCTGGCTTGAATACGTCACGGGCAATAACACGACCCAATACGCGCTCACCCAGCGGCTCTACAACGTCACCGCCTTCAATGTGCGGCGTCATCAGCAGGCCGTGCTCGGTGCCGCAATCGATCTCGGTTACAACCAGATCTTGTGCAACGTCTACCAGACGACGAGTCAGGTAACCGGAGTTAGCGGTTTTCAACGCGGTATCCGCAAGACCCTTACGAGCACCGTGAGTGGAGATGAAGTACTGAAGTACGCTCAAACCTTCACGGAAGTTCGCAGTGATCGGCGTTTCGATGATGGAACCGTCCGGCTTGGCCATCAGGCCACGCATACCGGCGAGCTGACGGATCTGCGCAGCAGAACCCCGTGCGCCCGAGTCGGCCATCATGTACATCGAGTTGAAGGACTCTTGGTCAACTTCGTCGCCGTGACGGTCGATGACTTTCTCTTTCGAGAGGTTGGCCATCATCGCCTTGGACACTTCGTCGTTGGCCTTGGACCAAAGGTCGATCACTTTGTTGTACTTCTCGCCCTGGGTTACCAGGCCGGAGGCGTACTGGCTCTCGATCTCTTTCACTTCGTCAGTGGCAGCACTGATGATGCGAGCTTTTTCATCCGGGATAACGAAGTCGTTAACGCCGATGGAAACGCCGGAGATAGTCGAGTAAGCGAAACCTGTGTACATCAACTGGTCAGCGAAGATAACGGTCTCTTTCAAACCAACCACGCGGTAGCACTGGTTGATCAGCTTGGAGATCGCCTTTTTCTTCATCGGCAGGTTGACGACGTCGTACGACAGGCCTTTTGGCACAACCTGATACAACAGCGCACGGCCGACAGTAGTGTCGACGATACGGGTGTTGCTCACGCTGCCGCCGTCACGGTCGTTGACGGTTTCGTGGATCCGCACCTTGACCTTGGCGTGCAGTGCGGCTTCGCCAGCACGGAACACACGGTCAACTTCTTGCAGGTCAGCGAACACACGACCTTCGCCTTTGGCGTTGATCGCTTCACGAGTCATGTAGTACAGACCCAATACAACGTCCTGCGACGGAACGATGATTGGCTCACCGTTGGCTGGCGACAGGATGTTGTTGGTCGACATCATCAACGCACGCGCTTCCAACTGGGCTTCCAGTGTCAGCGGTACGTGCACGGCCATTTGGTCGCCGTCGAAGTCGGCGTTGTACGCAGCACAGACCAGAGGGTGCAGCTGGATAGCCTTACCTTCGATCAGTACAGGTTCAAACGCCTGGATACCCAGACGGTGAAGGGTCGGTGCACGGTTGAGGAGAACCGGGTGTTCGCGGATCACTTCAGCGAGAACGTCCCAAACCTCTGGCAGTTCGCGCTCGACCATTTTCTTGGCCGCTTTGATGGTGGTCGCAAGACCGCGCATTTCAAGCTTGCCGAAGATGAACGGCTTGAACAGCTCGAGTGCCATCTTCTTAGGCAGACCGCACTGGTGCAGACGCAGGGTCGGGCCTACGGTAATTACCGAACGACCGGAGTAGTCAACACGCTTACCGAGCAAGTTCTGACGGAAACGGCCTTGCTTACCCTTGATCATGTCAGCCAAGGATTTCAGAGGACGCTTGTTCGAACCGGTGATAGCGCGGCCACGACGACCGTTGTCGAGCAGGGCATCAACCGCTTCTTGCAACATACGCTTTTCGTTGCGCACGATGATGTCCGGAGCGGACAGATCAAGCAGGCGCTTCAAGCGGTTGTTACGGTTGATCACGCGGCGGTACAGGTCGTTGAGGTCGGACGTCGCGAAACGACCACCGTCCAACGGTACCAGCGGACGCAGGTCTGGCGGCAGAACCGGCAGAACGGTCAGCACCATCCACTCTGGCAAGTTGCCGGAACCCTGGAAGGCTTCCATCAACTTCAGACGCTTGGACAGTTTCTTGATCTTGGTTTCGGAGTTGGTTTGCGGAATCTCTTCGCGCAGACGACCAATCTCGTGCTCCAGGTCGATAGCGTGCAGCAGTTCGCGGACAGCTTCGGCACCCATGCGGGCATCGAAATCGTCGCCGAACTCTTCCAGCGCTTCGAAGTACTGCTCGTCGTTCAGCAGCTGACCTTTTTCAAGGGTGGTCATGCCTGGGTCGATAACGACATAGCTCTCGAAGTAGAGAACACGTTCGATATCACGCAGGGTCATGTCCATCAGCAAGCCGATACGGGACGGCAGCGATTTCAGGAACCAGATGTGGGCAACCGGCGAAGCCAGTTCGATGTGCGCCATGCGCTCACGACGAACCTTGGCCAGTGCGACTTCAACGCCACACTTCTCACAGATCACACCCCGGTGCTTCAAGCGCTTGTACTTACCGCACAGGCACTCGTAATCCTTTACCGGGCCAAAGATCTTGGCGCAGAACAGGCCGTCACGCTCAGGTTTGAACGTACGGTAGTTGATGGTTTCCGGCTTTTTAACTTCACCGAACGACCACGAACGGATCATCTCAGGCGATGCCAATCCAATACGGATGGCGTCGAACTCTTCGACTTGACCCTGGTTTTTCAGCAAATTCAGTAGGTCTTTCAAGGCCTTTCCTCCTGGCGGAGCAGAGAGCGGGCTAAACAGCCCCGCTCTCGATTCGCGTCACGTGTTATTCGGTTTCCAGATCGATATCGATGCCGAGGGAACGAATTTCTTTGATCAACACGTTGAAGGACTCGGGCATGCCCGGCTCCATACGGTGATCGCCGTCCACGATGTTTTTGTACATCTTGGTACGACCGTTCACATCGTCCGACTTCACTGTGAGCATTTCTTGCAGAGTGTATGCAGCACCATATGCTTCCAGTGCCCAGACCTCCATCTCCCCGAAACGCTGACCACCGAACTGAGCCTTACCACCCAGCGGCTGCTGGGTAACCAGGCTGTACGAACCGGTAGAACGAGCGTGCATCTTGTCGTCTACCAAGTGGTTCAGCTTCAGCATGTACATGTAGCCAACAGTAACCGGGCGCTCGAACTTGTTGCCGGTACGGCCGTCGAACAGCTGCATCTGGCCGCTTTCTGGCAGGTCTGCCAGTTTCAGCATGGCCTTGATTTCGCTTTCCTTGGCACCGTCGAACACCGGGGTAGCCATTGGAACGCCGCCGCGCAGGTTCTTCGCCAGATCCAGGATTTCCTGGTCGGAGAAGGTGTCCAGCTCTTCGTTGCGACCGCCGATCTCGTTGTAGATCTCGTGCAGGAACTTACGCAGGTCTGCGACTTTGCGCTGCTCTTCGATCATGCGGTTGATCTTCTCGCCCAGACCTTTGGCCGCGAGGCCCAGGTGGGTTTCAAGGATCTGACCAACGTTCATACGCGAAGGTACGCCCAACGGGTTGAGGACGACGTCGACCGGGGTGCCATTGGCATCGTGCGGCATGTCTTCAACCGGCATGATCACAGAGACCACACCCTTGTTACCGTGACGACCGGCCATCTTGTCGCCCGGTTGGATGCGGCGACGGATTGCCAGGTAAACCTTGACGATTTTCAGCACGCCTGGAGCCAGGTCATCGCCCTGCTGCAGTTTGCGCTTCTTGTCTTCGAACTTGTCGTCCAGCAGACGGCGGCGATCAACGATATAGGCCTGGGCCTTCTCGAGCTGCTCGTTCAGAGCATCTTCAGCCATGCGCAGTTTGAACCACTGCCCGTGCTCAAGACCGTCGAGGATTTCGTCGGTGATGTCCTGACCTTTCTTCAGGCCTGCGCCGCCTTCAGCCTTGTGGCCTACCAGAGCGGAACGCAGACGTTCGAAGGTCGCGCCTTCAACGATACGGAACTCTTCGTTCAGGTCCTTGCGGATCTCGTCGAGCTGAGTCTTCTCGATGGACAGTGCACGAGCATCACGCTCAACGCCGTCACGGGTGAAGACCTGTACGTCGATGACCGTACCCTTGGTACCGGTAGGTACACGCAGGGAGGTGTCTTTAACGTCGCTGGCTTTTTCACCGAAGATGGCACGCAGCAGCTTCTCTTCAGGCGTCAGTTGGGTCTCGCCTTTCGGAGTGACCTTACCGACCAGGATGTCGCCAGCGCCAACTTCAGCACCTACATAAACGATACCGGCTTCGTCCAGCTTGTTCAGTGCAGCTTCACCCACGTTCGGGATGTCTGCAGTGATTTCCTCAGGCCCAAGCTTGGTATCACGCGCCACACAGGTCAGTTCCTGGATGTGGATCGTGGTGAAGCGGTCTTCTTGAACAACACGCTCGGACAGGCAGATGGAGTCTTCGAAGTTGAAGCCGTTCCATGCCATGAACGCGATGCGCATGTTCTGACCCAGAGCCAGTTCACCCATGTCGGTGGACGGGCCGTCGGCCATGATGTCGCTACGCTGAACGCGATCACCCTTGCTCACCAGCGGACGCTGGTTGATGCAGGTGTTCTGGTTCGAGCGGGTGTATTTGGTCAGGTTGTAGATGTCGACACCGGCTTCGCCAGTTTCTACTTCGTCATCGGCAACACGAACCACGATACGGCTGGCATCAACGGAGTCGATCACGCCGCCACGACGAGCCACGACGCAAACGCCGGAGTCACGTGCTACGTTGCGCTCCATGCCGGTACCTACCAGCGGCTTGTCAGCACGCAGGGTCGGTACAGCTTGACGCTGCATGTTGGAACCCATCAACGCACGGTTGGCGTCATCGTGTTCCAGGAACGGGATCAGCGACGCTGCAACCGAAACTACCTGCTTCGGAGAAACGTCCATCAAGGTGACGTCTTCCGGCGCCTTGACGGTGAACTCGTTCAAGTGACGAACAGCTACCAGCTCGTCGACCAGGACTTTCTTGTCGTTCATCGTGGCCGAAGCCTGAGCGATCACGTGATCAGCTTCTTCGATGGCGGACAGGAATACGATCTCGTCGGTGACCAGGGCGTCTTTCACCACACGGTATGGGCTTTCGAGGAAGCCGTACTGGTTGGTGCGCGCATAGGCAGCCAGGGAGTTGATCAGACCGATGTTCGGACCTTCCGGCGTTTCGATCGGGCATACACGACCGTAATGCGTCGGGTGTACGTCACGGACTTCAAAGCCAGCACGCTCACGGGTCAGACCGCCCGGGCCCAGTGCAGAAACACGGCGCTTGTGGGTGATCTCGGAGAGCGGGTTGTTCTGGTCCATGAACTGCGAAAGCTGGCTGGAACCGAAGAACTCTTTCACCGCCGCAGCCACTGGCTTGGCGTTGATCAGGTCTTGCGGCATCAGGCCTTCGCTTTCAGCCATCGACAGACGCTCTTTGACCGCACGCTCAACACGCACCAGGCCAACGCGGAACTGGTTCTCGGCCATTTCGCCTACGCAGCGAACACGACGGTTACCCAGGTGGTCGATGTCATCGACGATGCCTTTGCCGTTACGGATGTCGACCAAAGTCTTCAATACCGCGACGATGTCTTCCTTGCACAGCACGCCCGAACCTTCGATCTCGGTACGACCGATACGACGGTTGAACTTCATCCGGCCGACCGCAGACAGGTCATAACGCTCAGGGCTGAAGAACAGGTTGTTGAACAGGGTTTCGGCAGCGTCTTTGGTTGGCGGCTCACCAGGACGCATCATGCGATAGATTTCGACCAGCGCTTCCAATTGGTTGCTGGTGGAGTCGATCTTCAGTGTGTCGGAGATGAACGGACCGCAGTCGATATCGTTGGTGTACAGGGTCTCGATGCGAACAACCTGGGCCTTGGCGATTTTGGCCAGGATCTCGGTGTTCAGCTCGGTGTTGCACTCAGCCAGGATTTCGCCTGTAGCCGGGTGAACGATGACCTTGGCGGTAGTGCGACCCAGAACGTAGTCCAGAGGCACTTCCAGCTCTTTGATACCGGCTTTTTCGATCTGGTTGATGTGGCGCGCAGTGATACGACGGCCAGCCTCAACGATGACCTTGCCTTTTTCATCCTGGATGTCCAGGACGGCAATTTCACCACGCAGACGCGAAGCGATCAGCTCCAGCTTGAGGGTTTCATCCTTCAGGCTGAATACGTTGGTGGTATAAAAAGCGTCCAGCACTTGCTCAGTGGTATAGCCGAGTGCGCGCAGCAGTACCGAGGCCGGCAGCTTGCGACGACGGTCGATACGTACGAACACGCAGTCTTTCGGGTCGAACTCGAAGTCCAACCACGAACCGCGGTACGGAATGATCCGCGCGGAGTACAGGAGTTTGCCGGAGCTGTGCGTCTTGCCGCGGTCGTGGTCGAAGAACACGCCCGGGGAACGGTGCAGCTGGGAAACGATTACACGCTCGGTACCGTTGATTACGAAGGTACCGTTCTCGGTCATCAATGGGATTTCGCCCATGTAGACTTCTTGCTCTTTGATGTCCTTGATCGCTTTGTTCGACGATTCTTTGTCGAAAATGATCAAACGGACTTTTACCCGCAAAGGTACGGCGTACGTAACGCCACGTAACACGCATTCTTTGACATCAAATGCCGGTTCGCCCAGGCGATAACCGACGTACTCCAGCGCAGCATTGCCGGAGTAGCTGATGATCGGGAAAACGGATTTGAAGGCCGCATGCAGGCCCACGTCGCGGAACTGATCTTTGGTCGCTCCCGCCTGCAAGAATTCACGATACGAATCCAGCTGGATAGCCAGAAGGTACGGGACATCCATGACGTCCGGCAACTTGCTAAAGTCCTTGCGGATACGTTTTTTCTCAGTATATGAGTAAGCCATCAGCGTTCCCCAGCTTGGTCACCTGCTTGTTTGGCCCCTCCGACGGGAGCAGCCAGAAAATCTTGCAAACCCCATGGTTTGCACCACCGCTTCGGGTGGCTACAGCGCGTTAATGGCGGCGACCGAGTCGACAGCCAAGAACGGAAAAAGGCCGGTGGCAAGAGCCACCAGCCATCAGCCTTCAGCTTAACGCTTGGGCTGGAGACGCAAGGTCGATGCTTACTTCAGCTCGACTTTAGCGCCTGCTTCTTCCAGAGTAGCTTTGGCTTTGTCAGCTGCGTCTTTAGTAACAGCTTCCAGAACCATGGCAGGAGCGCCGTCAACTACAGCCTTGGCTTCTTTCAGGCCCAGACCGGTCAGTTCACGTACTGCCTTGATCACGTTTACTTTCTTCTCGCCAGCTTCGGTCAGCATGACGTTGAATTCGGTTTGCTCTTCAACAACGGCAGCAGCAGCAGCTGGACCGGCGGAAGCAGCGGCAGCGGAAACGCCGAATTTTTCTTCGAAAGCTTTGATCAGCTCAACAACCTGCAGAACCGACATTTCAGCTACGGCGTTGAGGATATCGTCTTGGGAGATAGACATTGCTGTATTTCCTGAATTGGGGGACGGCCTACGCGGCCATCGAAATAAACAAAAATACGCGAGAGAGGTTGCTCAGCCTTAGGCTGCGGCAGCTTCTTTTTGCTCGCGAACTGCAGCCAGAGTACGAGCCAGCTTGCTGGTAGCGCCTTGAATCACGCTCATCAGCTGCGAAATGGCTTCGTCGCGGGTCGGCAGTGTTGCCAGTACGTCGATTTGGTTAGCTGCGAGGAACTTGCCCTCGAACGCAGCTGCCTTGATCTCGAACTTATCCTGACTCTTGGCGAATTCTTTGAACAAACGGGCAGCAGCGCCTGGATGATCTTTAGAGAACGCGATCAGAGTCGGGCCGGTGAACACGTCGTTGAGAACACTGTATTCAGTGTCAGCAACGGCGCGCTTGAGCAGGGTGTTACGTACAACACGTACGTATACGCCAGCTTCACGAGCCTCTTTACGGAGTCCGGTCATAGCGCCTACTGTCACACCACGGGCATCAGCCACGACAGCGGACAGAGCAGCTTTGGCAGCCTCGTTGACTTCAGCGACGATGGCCTTCTTGTCTTCGAGATTAATTGCCACGGGTTTAACTCCTGCTTGTTACCGTTTCATCTGGCCTAGGCCTGATGTCGTTTTGGTGTCTGATTCGGTAAGGAACCGGGAGCACCATCTGCGTAGGCTTGTTGGTTTAAGACTTGCGTCGCCTACGGTCTTGGATAGCCCCCGCCAGGCAGGGACCCCAATCTTTCAATTGGCGCAATTACTTGCGCCAATTTATGTCTTATACGTCCAGCGAGCCTTGGTCGATGACCAGGCCTGGGCCCATAGTGGTGCTCAGGGTAACGCGCTTGACGTAGATACCTTTCGAAGAAGCAGGCTTGATACGCTTCAGATCAGCGATCAGGGCTTCAACGTTTTCCTTCAGCTTGACGGCATCGAAGCCGACTTTGCCAATGGAGGTGTGAATGATGCCGTTTTTGTCGGTGCGATAACGAACCTGACCAGCCTTGGCGTTTTTAACCGCGGTAGCTACGTCTGGAGTTACGGTGCCGACTTTAGGGTTAGGCATCAGGCCACGTGGACCGAGGATCTGACCCAACTGACCTACAACGCGCATTGCATCCGGGGAAGCAATTACGACGTCATAGTTCAGGTCGCCGCCTTTCATTTCGGCAGCCAGGTCATCCATGCCAACGCGATCAGCACCAGCGGCCAGAGCAGCTTCAGCAGCTGGGCCTTGGGTGAAGACGGCAACACGTACAGTCTTGCCAGTACCGTGTGGCAGCACAGTAGCGCTACGAACGACCTGGTCGGATTTACGTGGGTCAACGCCCAGGTTCACAGCAACGTCAACAGACTCGCTGAACTTGACAGTCGACAGCTCGGTCAGCAGGGCAGCAGCGTCTACGAAGTTGTAGGACTTGCCCGCTTCGATTTTGCCGGCGATAGCCTTTTGGCGCTTGGTCAGCTTAGCCATTACACACCCTCCACGTTAAGGCCCATGCTACGAGCAGAACCGGCGATGGTACGCACGGCTGCATCCATATCAGCTGCAGTCAGATCCGCGTTTTTGGTTTTCGCGATTTCTTCCAGCTGAGCACGGGTTACAGTGCCAACCTTAACGGTGTTAGGACGAGCGGAACCGCTGGTCAGACCGGCAGCTTTCTTCAGCAAAACCGAAGCCGGGGTCGACTTGGTTTCGAAGGTGAAGCTACGGTCGCTGTATACAGTGATGATCACTGGAGTCGGCAGACCTGGCTCAAGACCCTGAGTACGGGCGTTGAAGGCCTTGCAGAATTCCATGATGTTCACGCCGTGCTGACCCAGAGCTGGACCGACGGGTGGGCTAGGGTTGGCCTGAGCGGCCTTCACTTGCAGCTTGATGTAAGCGGTAATCTTCTTGGCCATGAGGCACTCCAATTACGGGTTCAAACGCCTCGAAAGGCTCCCCGGTTACTTGCGCGTTTATCCCAGTGACGACAAAACCCCACAGCCTAGGCTGCGGGGTTGGGATGCTTGCCCAGCTAGACCTTTTCGACCTGGCTGAACTCCAACTCTACCGGGGTAGAGCGACCGAAAATGAGCACTGCCACTTGGATCCGGCTCTTTTCGTAGTTAACTTCTTCGACCGTACCGTTGAAATCAGCGAACGGACCGTCTGTAACGCGAACAACCTCACCCGGCTCGAACAATGTCTTCGGCTTGGGCTTGTCGCTACCGTCAGCAACACGACGCAGAATTGCTTCCGCCTCTTTGTCGGTGATCGGAGCAGGCTTGTCGGCAGTACCGCCAATGAAGCCCATGACGCGAGGGGTATCCTTGACCAAGTGCCAAGTACCTTCGTTCATGTCCATTTGTACCAGCACGTAGCCAGGGAAGAACTTGCGTTCGCTTTTGCGCTTCTGCCCATTCCGCATTTCAACCACTTCTTCAGTGGGAACCAGAATTTCGCCGAAGCCATCTTCCATGCCTGCCAGCTTTACGCGCTCCAGCAAAGAGCGCATAACATGCTTCTCGTAACCCGAGTAAGCATGCACAACGTACCAACGCTTAGCCACGGGACACCCTTAGCCAACAATCAAGGAAACAAGCCAGCCGAGCAGGGAATCAAGCCCCCACAACAGCAACGCCATAACCAGAACAACAGCCACGACAATCAATGTGGTCTGAGTGGTTTCTTGGCGAGTCGGCCAAACGACTTTACGGATTTCGGTGCGAGCTTCCTTAACCAGTACCGCGAAGGACTTGCCTTTGGCAGTCTGCAGGCCTACAAAGGCAGCTACAGCAGCGAGGGCAAGCAAAGCGAGTACACGGTACAGGATCGGCGAAGCAGAATAGTACTGATTGCCAACAACGCCTACGACCACCAAGGCGACTACAGCGAGCCACTTTACCAGATCGAAACGAGAGCTTTGAGCTTCAGCCTTAGGAGTCATCTATGAAGATCCTGTGAAAAGAAAGCCAGACACACCACGTGAATCTGGCAGGTCAGGAGGGAATCGAACCCCCAACCTACGGTTTTGGAGACCGTCGCTCTGCCAATTGAGCTACTGACCTAAAACAAAATCAGGCCGACCATTATGCAGGCCTGAAAAAGACTTTACAACAACCAACCCCACAAGACCTGAAACATCGAACAACATTCAAGCCGAGGCAGCTGTTAAAACAAAGGCAGATATTTTCATATCTGCCTTGTCATATGGAGCTCTTGAGCGGATTTGAACCGCTGACCTCACCCTTACCAAGGGTGTGCTCTACCAACTGAGCTACAAGAGCGAAACACCTTGCACAACCTGCAAACTTGGAGCGGGTAGCGGGAATCGAACCCGCATCATCAGCTTGGAAGGCTGAGGTTCTACCACTAAACTATACCCGCGGAGCTTGCAGCTCACGCTAAAAATGGTGGAGGGGGAAGGATTCGAACCTTCGAAGTCGTAGACGTCAGATTTACAGTCTGATCCCTTTGGCCGCTCGGGAACCCCTCCTAAGCGAGCCGGCATTTTACATCACGCCGACCTTCTGTCAAGCATTTTCTCATTTAAATTATGAGGTTAGCTGCATTGACGGTAGCTTTGCACTGTAGCCCTTAAAGGTCTTCACTGCGAAGCGGGCGCCATTCTATGCAAACTATTCGAGAGTTGCAATGCCTTCGCACAGCATTATTTTATGTTTTAACTCATTGAATTCATTAGCAAGGCTTTCAAAGGGCAGATCGTCAGCCAGGCGACGGCTCTCAGGAGCCACACGCAACCAATAACCCGAGGCGCTCTGCGCATTCAGCAACTGGACCGTGACCTTTATATCCAGGCTCGTGAGCCTCTGCTCAAGAGAGGAGGCTTGGCGTCGATCGGAGAACCCACCGATGTACAAGCAGGTATTCTGCGCCTCCGCCGACCTCGCTCGATCACGCCGAGCCACCGCATCTGCCGACTCACTCAAGAGGCGAATATCTTGCTGCGCTCCTCGATGGAAATTCAAGGGCGTGACATCCTTGGCCCGCAATGGCGCCTCTTGCTGATGCCAGACGTAATAAAAAACATTGAGAACCAGTAAAAGTAAAAACAGCCAGCGCATAATCACCTCAAGACAAAGGACACGCCATCGCCAAACCAACAAACACCAGGTCCGGGACCAGCCGAGCCTGAGGCGCAGCATCCCTGACCAGGTCGGCATCGCCTCCAGTGAGGAAGACCGTGAAATCCTCCCCCCAATAGCCTCGCGCCAACTCGAGCTGAGTCAGCACGAAACCTCTAAGCATGAGCGTACAACCACGCTCGACGGCCTCTACGGTCGTGCGACCTGGAGAGAGACGCTCCAGCGCCCGCTCAGCGGCCGCGTCGTCATAACGTATCTTGCGAGTATGGGTTCGCAGTTGATTACGCATAAGCGGCATACCCGGGCAAATAAACCCCCCCAGGTGCTCACCGTCCGGACCGATAAAATCTGCGGTCGCCGCCGTACCAAAATCGAGTACCAGACATGCACCTGACGCCAACTTGAACGCGCCTAGCATGGCCAGCCATCGATCCATTCCTAGGCGCTGGAAGTCTTCGTAGCCGTTGCGTACTCCGCTCATTTCTCGAGCAGAGGTGGCACAGGAAACAGCAACGCCAAATGCCCCTACCAACGCTGCTATCAACTTATCGGTCTCCTCAAGCGCGCGAACACTCACCAACCGACAACGCGTGAGCAATAGACCAGGCAAAGCCACCAAACTGTCGATCAGCGCAATATCCGAACCTGCGATGCCTTCGGCGCGGACACTTGCATCACTCGACTCAAGAACACGCCACTTGATAAAGCTATTTCCACAGTCGAGCTCAAGAATCATCACGCAACCTCAGGCTTAGCTCACCACCGCTGTATATTTTCTCAACGCCACCGACATCCAAACGCAACGCGCCCTGACAATCCACACCGAGCACAACCCCATCAATCTGATTGACGCCCGCGATAAGCGACACACACTTCCCTTGCCACGCGTGATGCTGCTCCCATTCTGCTTGCAGCCCGGCAAAACCCGCAGCCTTGTGTCGGTCTAGGTAGGCTTGTAGTTGCAAGCCCAGTCGCGCCACCAGGTGATTGCGATCAACAGAAGAGCCCGTCTCGAGCTGCATCGAGGTCCACTGCTGATCAACCTCTACAGCCTTCTGCATATTCACATTGATACCTATCCCTAGCACAACGTGACAGATATCTGCGGGATCTCCCACCAACTCAAGCAAGATGCCTGAGATTTTCTTGTGCCCAACCAGGACGTCGTTTGGCCACTTCAAAGCTGCGCCCTCCACGCCCGACTCCCGCAGAGCCTGCAGGACTGCCAACCCCACCACCAGACTCAGCCCTTCCAGTTGCCGCAGGCCGCCCTCAACACGCAATACAAGGCTGTAGTAAACGTTTTGCGCAAATGGACTGACCCATTTGCGCCCTCGTCGCCCCCTACCAGCCGTCTGCTGCTCCGCTAGCACAATAAAAGGAGCCGCACTGCCCGCATCGACAAGACGTAAAGCCTCAGCATTAGTGGAGTCAATGGAGTCGAAAATGTGAACGGGCCAAGCCAAGGAAGCCGCCCTCTGAGAAATTTCCTGCGCATTCAAAAACATCAATGGCGCAGCCAATCTATATCCGCGCCCCCGGATCTTATGAATGGGGAGATTCAATTCTGCCTCAAGATGCTGAAGCTGCTTCCACACGGCACTGCGACTGACGCCTAGGGCGGCACCAAGCGCTTCTCCAGAATGAAAGCGACCATCTTTCAGAAGTTTCAACAACGTCAGCATGCACATATCGCCTCAGAATGAGGCACGCATGATAGCCATGCGCAGGGTCATTGCATAGAAAGGCTGGATATCAGTCATGATCGACGCCCCACCAGATTTTCGAGCGCCCAAAACAAAACCCCAACTGCTTTCGCAATTGGGGTTTTGGAATTTAATCTTGACGATGACCTACTCTCACATGGGGAAACCCCACACTACCATCGGCGATGCATCGTTTCACTGCTGAGTTCGGGATGGGATCAGGTGGTTCCAATGCTCTATGGTC